>NZ_JNGS01000016.1:0-25418 GCF_001039595.1 Bizionia psychrotolerans | reverse complement strand
AAAAAGAAGAAAAAACCATATCCACTGATTCAAATTTTGAAATCAAAAAATCTGACAATCAAAGGACTCAAACTCCATTTCATTTTCCAAATTTTAACAATCAGATTAGTAATGTTGTACGGACTGTGTTTCAAGACAGTAAAGGCAATACTTGGTTTGGCACTCAAAATGGGGCATTTAAACTAACAGACAATTCATTAATTCATATTGATGGTATTAAAAGTGAATTAGGAAAAAGTGTTACTATAAAAGACATTGCCGAAGACAATGATGGAATAATTTGGTTTGGGCATACTGATGGTGTTAGTAGAATTGAAGGAGAGTTAGTAACAAATTATTACGAATCAGATGGCTTAAAAAGTAATGATGTTTCGTGTATAGAGACGGATGTCAATGGGAATGTCTGGATAGGAACTATAAAAGGAGTATGCATATTTGACGGACAAGGTTTCACTAATTTCGAACTACCGGAAGGGAAGATAGATACAACACTTGGCATATCAAGTACAAAAATGATTCACAGTATATTTGAAGATAGTAAGGATACATTATGGTTTTGTACTAATGCAGGCCTATTTTCGTATACAAATAAAAAGTTAAAGAATATATCGAACGAAGTAGGTATTCAAACTAATTTTATAAACAAAATAGTTGAGGGCAAGAATGGTGAATTTTGGGTTTCGACTTCTGTAGGCCTTTATCATATAAATGGAAGCAACCTTACCAATTTTTCAGAAATGCATTTTGAAGAAAGTAAAGGAACAGGCAGTATAATTATGGATTCTAAAGGTGATATTTGGTTTAATTGCTCTCGTAGTATATACAAAATAAATGGAGAGAAACTCACAGAGTATCGAATAGAAGAAGGAAATTATGGTCCACTGACTTTTCAAATTTATGAGGACCAGCAAAGTCGTCTTTGGTTTGTGGGATATGGTGGAGCATATCGCTATGAAAATGAAAGATTTATCAATATTACAGAAAATGGACCTTGGTAAAATAAACGAGCATCTATGAAAAAAAGTAGAACTACATATAAGACATCAATCCTTCTCTTACTGTTGCTTATTCATGTGACTTCCTGCAACTCAAAAAAGAATAACAATTCATCAAACAAAGAATTGCTTTCAACTAATCAAATCCCTACAATTGAAGACTCGCAAATAGGAGATTATGTGGTAAACGTATTTGAAGACTCAAAGGGAAATCTTTGGTTTTCAACCTTAACATATGGTTTAGCTAAATATGATGGCAACAAACTTACTTACATAACAAGCATCGGTAAACGCGTTGGCAGCATTGTTGAAGACAGTGAAGGCAATTTATGGTTTGGCACACATTCAGGTATTTACAAATATAACCCTTCGGCTACGCTCAGGACAGGCGATGAAACCTTCACGAATTATTCCGTGAACGATGGGCTTTGTGACAATTTAGTGTCCACTATTACAATAGATAAAAAAGGAACCATTTGGGTAGGAACTTGGGGAGGAATTTGCAAGTTTAATGGAACCAGTTTTATTCATTTTCCTATTCCAAATCCGGATATTGAAGTGCCTTCGTATCAAGAAACAACCAATTGGATCAGTGAAATCATGGAGGATTCTAAAGGAAATATGTGGTTTGCACGAGATGGCTATGGAGCAACAAAATTCGACCCTTCGGCTGCGCTCAAGACAGGCGGAAAAGCATTTACGCATTTCACCAAAAAAGATGGACTTGCCTCTAATAATGTAACCGATATTCAAGAAGATAAATTAGGTAATATTTGGTTTGCCTCAAGAATTACAGAAAAAGACCATCCAGATGAAACTAAAAAAAATGGACCAGGTGGTTTGGTAAAATACGATGGCTCCAACTTTATAGACTTTCCAGATTTAGAAGGTTTATATAACAGTGATGTATTTCAAATATATCGCGATTCAAAAGATAATATCTGGATAAGTGCACAAGGTCATGGTGTTTATAAATTTGATGGTCATAGCTTTATAAATTATAAGGCTGCAGAAAACACATCTACAAAAGCAGTTATGAGCATTTTAGAAGATAGTAAAGGCTCTATTTGGCTTGGTTCTGCAGGTGGATTATTTCGCCTTGATTCGCGCGTTATAACTAATATAACCACAAATGGCCCATGGTAACCGAAATTTTCTATTCCAATTAATTTTGGTAAATTAGTTTCCTATACAACCTGAAATCCTTAAGGCTGTTCGCAATTTAAAAAAGGAAAAATATGGAAGTTACTGCTAAAAAAAACGAACACGTTGCCAATATGATATTTGCTTCGGTTTATCCACATTACTTAACTAGATTAGAGAAGAATGGGAGAACTAAAGAAGAACTTTACCAAGTTATTGAATGGCTTACAGGTTTTGATGAAGATAAACTACAAACACTCCTTAAAGAGAAAGTAACTTTTAAAACGTTTTTTGAAAAAGCCGATATGCATTCCAATGCACATTTAATCAAAGGCGTTGTTTGTGGCTATAGAATTGAAGAAATAGCCGATGAATTTGAGGTATACAAACAATGTAGACGTTTAGAAAAATTGGTTGATGAATTAGCAAAAGGACGGAAAATGGAAAAAATTTTACGTGGCTGATACATAGAAATTAAAACGAAAAATATGTACGGAATTCAGTTGCCAAATCTACATTTTAAGTAAATAACAATCTTAATGGAAGCTGTTTGTTTTGCATGATAGAATTATGTAACTGAATATTTATTAATTAGAATTAGTGTAGATATGATGGATGTATATACACCAATGGCTATATATGTATGTTGTGGTACATTAAAACCAACCGCTAACCAATGATAAAATTCTTTAGAAATATTAGAAAAAACCTTCTCACAGCAGGTAAAACTGGCAGTTACTTTAAATATGCTATTGGAGAGATTATACTTGTTGTTATAGGGATTTTGATTGCATTATCAATAAATAATTGGAATGAAGAAAGAAAAGAGCTAAAATTAGAATCCAAATTCATTGAATTACTTAAACAAGATTTAAGTTCTGATTCTGAAAGTCTTGCTGAATTGGTTGAAATTTCTGATGCTTCAGTAATATCAAAAAATTTAATACTTGATTATCAAGACGGGAAAATACTCAAACCAGACTCATTGTCAACACATTTTTTACGAGCTGTATTCCATGGCATTCCAAGTTTTGTACCCAATAAAGGTGCTATTGAAGATATTCAAAATGCTGGTGGCTTATCGTTAATTAAAAATGAAGCGGTTAATAATCAAATTTTAAAACTCTATAATACGTATGAGCGATTTGAAAAAAATTTAGGACAACCCTATATAGAAAATAGAAATATTTCAAGACAATTAGTATTTCAAAAGGCAAACGGATTCTTTTTTAAGAGTGATTTTGCTGTTGATGAAGAAATTTTAAACAGCTTACTTTTAGATAGCGAAATCAAAAATAGATTAATAAATAATTGGGCTGTAACCTACAACGAAAGCATAAAAGAGGTACTCAAAATTAATAAAGAGACTATTGAGGTCTGTTTAGGTTACATTCAAGAAATAAATAATTAATAACGAAAGCACAACAAAGTACAGTATTAAAAAGCGCTCAATTCTAAATACATTAAACCATTCAATTTGCATTAAAATAAATTCAGAGCCCAATAAAATGGCTTTTATGCAAAAAACACTTTGCTAAAAATATATTGGGCGGCATGTGAATTAAATTTATTAAATTTGAAATAGTAACATTATTAAAACAAAACCTCACAACTGGATTACACAAAGCGCGTAATTAACTGTAACATTTAAAAAATAAATATCATGGCAAAAAGTCAAGACGCAAAGAAAAACGTAAAAAAAGAAGCTGCTAAAACGCCTAAAGAAAAAAAGGCTGCAAAGAGAGCCAAGAAGAATAAATAGTTTGGATGTCTCTTATGCAGAGCAACAATATCAAATTTTTAATAATTTAGAACCACTTTTTAACCGAAGTGGTTTTTATGTTTAAAAAACTGGGCGTTATTATTTCAGTATGTAGTATTTATATTGGATTGATTTTTTTCGTCAAGGTTATTAAGAATTCAACCATAATACGCGGAAAAACTAATATGACAAAGCGTTCTATCGCTAATCCATTAAAGTAATTCCATAAATTTTATCAATAGTATGATAAATTAATAGCTAAAGTTTCCTACCTCCAAGCTGTTTTAATTAATTATCTTCATGGCAATTAAAAAAAAAAAAAAACTATGAAAAAATTAAATGTAATGGTCATGATTGCTGCCTTATTCGCAGTAAATCTGATGCAAGCTCAAGAAGCCACGGAACCAAAGGAAAGCAAGTTTAGCGTTTTAGCGTTTGGTGGAATTGGTTATGGTATTATGGATAATGACAACCAGCCCAATTACAATATGAATAGCAATACAGGAGATTTATTGCTGAACTACAAAGTGCACTCCAAATTCGGAATTGCCACTGGTGTCGGTATAAATCAATTAAGCGGAAACGGTTTTAATGCCGTAGGCAATTTTTATCACGAACGGATAATGGTTAGAATACCGTTGCTCCTAACATTTGACAAGCCTATAACGGATAAATTCAGCATAGTAGGACACCTAGGACCTTATGCACAAACTATTTTTAAGGATGAATATTCTTTTAATACCGCTAAAATTGAAGATGTTTATGATGGGTGGAATTTTGGATTTCAATTAGGTCTTGGTTTTGTATACCAAATAGAACCACATTTTGGAGTTGGAATAAATTATACTGGTCAATCTGATTTCACCAATTTGGAAACCAGAAACAACTTCGTTTTTTCAGATGAACAGAAATTAAAAAACGTAAACACGTTTGGATTGATTTTACTATTTAATCTGTAAAAAATTAAGACGATAATCTGTTGTTTTAAGCAGAATTAAAACCACTTCTTAACGGAAGTGGTTTTTTTATTCTAAATCATCAACATCCTTTTCTTTCGGATTATACATAACAATAATCTGGATTACAATGGCCAAAAAAATCAACAGATATATTTCAATTTGCGTATATAATTCCACGGTATCAATGGCTTTATTACTAATGGATATTTGCCTTCCGCCTTCCTTCAACTGAATTTTAGATAATTCATGTAATTTTTTCTGTACTTCAGAAATATGATTGATAACGGGTTTCTTGGACTCAAAATTTGACAAGGTGAAAGCTTTTTCAGCAACCTTTAGAGCTTCAAAATTCTTTTTCAAACTATTAAAAACGCTCTGTTCTTCAGTGGTTAATTTGGTTTGTTCAAACCGATTAATTAAATCTTGAATATTGTTATTTAAGGTGTTATTCCGTTTCGAAAAAAATAGGGTGTCAGATAAAGCAATGGCCACCTCCTTTTCTTGAACAGGTTTTAAAATTTCAAAAATTAAATCGTTTGCAATTAAGCGGTCTTCATATATAGTGTTTATCGAATCCTTTACGCGAAGGAAATTATTTCTATCAATTAAATTGGTTGATACAATTAAAACAAAAACCATCAAAATACCCAATACCCATTTAATTTTGTTGTAGAACGCCATAACTATCGCTTTTTAAAATAAATTAATACCAAACACAAAAGTTGCCTTAAACTATACTTAAACTCCAAAATAAATCATCCTTTTGCACTTGCATCTTAATGATATACAAAGAACGATGATTTTTATATTTTATGCTATACAAATATAATTTTAAGGCGTACTTAAACATCACTTTCATTTCTTTTCTATAGAACCCATAACCATTTTACGTTTATTGATTTTTTTATTAATGCAATCAATTACGCGTAAATAACAAAAACAAAAAAAAATGAAAATTCGTAGTATTTTACATTTTTCTGTGTAAATTAGTGTAGCAATAAACCTGTCAATCTCATCCATTTCTGACATGAACAGTGAACAAAACACACTTTCAGCAATATTTAAAAACGTGATTTTTTCTTCGGAAGAAAGCCTGCTAATTGAAAGTAAATTTGAGAAAATTCAGTTAAAAAAAGGTGATATTTTATTGCGTGCCCAAGAAACTGTTTACAATCAATATTATGTTCAAAGTGGCTGTTTAAGAACCTATTTTATTGATACGATTGGAAAAGAGCACACCTTACAATTTGCCATTAATGATTGGTGGATTAGTGATTTTACCGCTTTTTTTACAACATCTTCATCCATACTTAACATTGAATGCATTCAAGATGCCACTTTATACAAAATTTCAAAAAAGGATTTGGATTCTTTATTTTTACGCATTCCAAAATTAGACACCTTTTTTCGAAAAAATTAGAAAGTGCATTTTCTAGTTTCCAAAAACGGATTCTATCTAGTTTGGTTAATTCGGCTTCAGAACGCTATGTTTCCTTTATTTCTGCCTATCCAAATATTGAGCAAAGCGTTAAAAATTACCATATAGCTTCATATTTAGGGATCACCACAGAAAGTTTAAGTCGCATAAGAAAAGAGTTAGCAAGAAATTGATCTCATCTCGATTTTCTTATCATACATCAATTTTTAGTACAAGTAATCGTTCTACCTTTGTTTTTTATATAACCGAGGAAAAAGCAATTAATGAAAAATGTACTTTTTGTATTAACAAGTCACGACAAATTAGGAAGCACAGATGAAAAAACTGGTTTCTGGATTGAAGAATTTGCTGCTCCTTATTATTTATTAAAAGATAAAGGCGTAAACATTACATTAGCGTCTCCAAAAGGTGGGCAACCACCAATTGACCCAAAAAGCGCGTCGCCTGATGCGCAAACACCTGCAACAGTCCGTTTTAATACGGATGCTGAAACACAGGATTTATTAGCACAAACGAAGTCTTTAAACACTATAAAACAAGCAGATTATGACGCTGTGTTTTATCCAGGAGGTCATGGCCCACTATGGGATTTAGCTGAAGATAAAAACTCTATAACATTAATTGAGTCTTTCTATAATAATCAGAAACCTGTTGCTTCTGTTTGTCATGCTCCTGCAATTTTCAAACACACCAAAAACACAAATGGCAAGCCTTTAGTTACGGGTAAAAAAGTTACAGGCTTTTCCAATTCTGAAGAAGCTGCAGTGCAATTAACAGACATTGTGCCATTTTTAGTAGAAGATATGCTAAAAGACAATGGTGGAATTTACTCTAGTAAAGCCGATTGGAATCCATATGCGATTGAAGATGGATTATTGATAACTGGTCAAAATCCAGCGTCATCAGAATTGGTAGCCGAACTATTATTTGAAAAAATAAAATAATTCATTTTTTACCGAAAGGTAGATTAATAGCAGCGACTTGGGTTTAGGCTCAAGTCGTTTTTTTTGTACTATAGTTTTAGAATAAAACCCATTACTAATTACACGATCCACTTCCTCCCAATTACAAAGTTGCTTCAAAAACTAATAGTACAACGCACCAAACTTTTCTTGTATCTTTGTGTCAAATATCCAATACATGTCATTTAAAGACTTACAACTTATTGATCCGCTTTTAAAAGCAATAGAAGAACAAGGTTACACCAAACCTACGGCTGTACAATTAGAAACCATTCCGCAGGTTTTAGCACGTAAAGACGTTATCACATCTGCGCAAACTGGAACTGGAAAAACGGCTGCCTTTGCATTACCTATTCTTCAACTTCTATCTGAAAAACAGGATGCGCCTCGTGGTTCAAAAACGATAAAAGCACTTATTGTAAGTCCAACACGTGAACTTGCTTTACAAATTGGAAACAATTTTAAAGCCTATGGTCGTCATACCAATTTACGAACGACGATTATTTTTGGTGGTATTTCTGAAATACCTCAAGTAGATGTGCTAATGAAAGGTGTCGATATTTTAATTGCTACACCTGGTCGTTTAATTGACTTGGAAAAACAAGGTGTGATAAAACTGGATGCTGTTGAAATGTTAGTTTTGGATGAAGCCGATTTAATGCTAGACATGGGTTTTATTGATGATGTGAAGCATATTGATAGTTTGTGTCCGAAAGAAAAACAGATTCTTTTGTTTTCGGCAACCATGCCTTATAAAGTAGAACAATTAGCAAATACACTACTAAAATGGCCTATTCGTATTGAAGTAACTACCACATCATCCGCAGCCAAAAATATTGGTCAAGTGCTCTATTATGTTCCAAAACGAAATAAAATTGAATTGTGCTTGCATCTACTTCGTAATGAGATAAAAGGTAGTATTTTAATTTTTAGAAGAACGAAATTTGGTGTGGATAAATTGGAATCTGCACTGACTAAAAATGGTTATAATGTTGAAACCATTCATGGTGATAAATCACAAACCGACAGACAGGAAGCCCTTAAAAAATTTAAAAATGGTCTGGTAAATATTCTAGTTGCTACCGATGTTGCTGCTCGTGGAATTGATATTAACGAATTGGATGCCGTTATTAATTTCGACTTACCAAATATACCGGAAACCTATGTTCATCGTATTGGTCGTACAGGTCGCGCAGGAAGCACAGGAATGGCGTATTCCTTTTGTGGAGCCGATGAGAAAAATTATGTGACTACCATTCAACAATTGCTTCAAATTGAAATTCCAGTTGAAGAAAGTCAGCCGTATCCGTTAGATCCTAAAGAGAAAGCAATCACACATAAATCTAAAGACGCATCATCGGATAGCAAGCATAAAAAAGGTAGAAAAAGTGCAGCATCTAGAAAGAAAAAGAAACGTTGGTATTAGTGATAAATATACAAGTATGACATTATTTCTTGTTCAGACTACAATTTTATAAATTGTATCTTTATTTTTTAACATCATATATTTACCCATGCTCAAGCCCTACTTACTTATATTTTCTCTTGCTTTTACTACGCTAGGAATGGGACAAATAACCATTCAAGACAGTAAATTAGAAATACCTATTTCATACGCAACGGTTTCTTTTGGTGACGGTCAAGGTTTGTTTGCTGATGATGAAGGTCTATTTGTTTTTACCGAAAAGTTATATCCTGATATCGACTCTTTATATGTTTCCGCTTTAGGCTATAAGAGCAAAACCATCACAACTGCTGGTTTAGGGAAAATCATTTTTCTAGATGAAGAAGTCAGCGAATTAGATGAAGTTATTCTCATTGCTGAAGGCCGAAAATTCAAAGAAGAAACCCTCAAACCATATTTAGATGACGATTATTATTCCTGTTGGTTGCCAACCATAGAATCGGAAATAGCAGTGTATTTCAACAGTCCAGATCCTGCGTTATTAAAATTGAGTACCATTCATTTTCCAATTACTTTAGAATCTAAAGACTGGGAAAAACGAAATCGTAAAAATGCCGAGAAGAAAGCGTTTTCGACTTTATTTAAAGTGAAAATCTACAAAAATGATAATGGAATTCCTGGTCAAGTTTTAACCTATGAAAATATTGTTTTTCGTGCCACCGAAAAAGGTGGTGATGTTTATAATCTGGATGTCAGCGCTTATAATATAACTATTCCTTCAAATGGATTCTTTGTTTCGCTTCAAGTTTTGGGGTATACTGACAAGGCTGGTAAGTTGTTACCCAATAAAAAATATAAGGAACTAAAAAGTTCTGAAGGCGTCGTAAAAATACCAACAAATTTCAGACCATTATTACCATTTACAGACGAAATAGATGCGCATAACACCTATATAAAACGCGTGTTTATTAGCGGAAATAATTGGGTTCAATTTAAACAAGGTAATATAGAATCTGGCTTGCTTAAAAAAGGATTAAATAATTATGGAATTGGTTTTACCTATAAAATATACAAAGATGAATAGCCCTTGGCATTTATATTTTATGGCAGGTATGTATATTTTTGCTGGCATGATGCATTTTATAAAACCTAAAATGTATATGCGGATTATGCCTCGTTATTTGCCAAACCATAAATTGTTGGTTTATTTAAGTGGCATAGCTGAAATACTTTTAGGTTTGGTACTTTGTTTACCTAAAACAAAAAATATAGCTATTTACGGCATTATAATTATGCTGGCCATTTTCCTAATAGTTCATTTTTATATGTTATCGGGTGAAAAGGCATCTGCTGGAATTCCAAAATGGATTCTGATCTTTCGGATTCCCATGCAATTCGGACTTATGTATTGGGCTTTTTGGTATTTGTGAAATAATAAAAATCGAACATGTTTTATTCAACCAAAAAATTAAAATAGGTACTTGGAAAAGGCTCACCACGTAACGTAAAATGCCACCATTCTTGTGGGTAATTTCTGAATCCGTGTTTTTGCATTATGGTTTGCAATAACTGTCGATTTTTCTTCTGCACATCTGATAAATCTTGATACGCAACCCAAGACGGTTCTCCAAAAAAATCATACGGACTTCCCATATCCAAGGGTTCCAAAGTATTGGCATTAATAATTGTTAAATCAACCGTACTTCCACGACTATGCCCAGAACGCGAAGCAATATAACCATCTCGAAATAAATGGCGTTTTTTTACTTTTGGATAAAATGATTCTTTATTTTTAATGTCATCTAAATCTTTTGCCCAACGTATAAAATGATTAACTGCACGTTGTGGTCTGTACGCATCATAAACACGTAGGCATAAATTATGTTCAGCCAACTCGTCCTGAACTTTTTTCAAAGCTTCGGCTGTTAGTTTGGTAACAATTAATGTATTGGCATGATATCCTGAAATGGTATCACCCACAAAATTGTTAGTAGAAAAATAGCGTAATTCCACATCAATATCAGGAATAACAGATTTGGCATACACAAAACCTTCCGGTAAGGTTTGCTTTTGGGTAAAAGCCAAACTGACAACAACAACGAGAAATAATAGTATTTTGTTTTTCATAATCAATCCACTAATTTAGAAAAAAATAAAACATGGACTTATTTTCTGCTGACAAAACTGAATTTCATTTACCACAAGCAGAACTCTTTTATTTACCACATTTCTATAATCCGCAAAAAGCCAACAAATTATTTGAAGTTTTAAAAGAAACGATCAGCTGGCAGCAGGATTCTATAACGGTTTTCGGAAAAACACATCCGCAACCACGACTCACTGCTTTATACGCTAATAATGAGAAACCATACTCCTACGCCAATATTATCATGCAACCAAAGCTGTTAACATCAGAATTACAAAAAATAAAAATTGATATAGAAAAAATAGCCAAAGCAGAATTTACCAGTGTTTTATTAAATAGATATAGAACTGGAACTGACAGCAATGGCTGGCATGCCGATAATGAAAAGACATTAGGAAAAAACCCAATCATTGCATCTTTGAGTTTAGGTGCGCCTCGGTATTTTCATTTTAAACATCGCACAATTAAATCTGAAAAGCATAAGTTATTATTAGAATCTGGAAGCTTGTTAATAATGGCTGGCGAGATGCAGCATCATTGGCTTCATCAAATTCCGAAGACGAAAAAAGAGGTTGGCGAACGAATCAATCTAACATTTCGCAAAATATGATAACAAAAAAAAACCGAGGTCCCTCAACCTCGGTTTAGTTTTATTTGCAACTTATTATGCTGTAAGATTTAGGGTCTCTAATATCAACGACATAATGCAAATATTAATTAATTAATCCATTGAACTAAAAAGTATGTCTCTTAGTACACTTCAAATATAAAATTACTTTTGAGTATCAACGTTTAAATACCGTTATTTTCGATGAAATGCATATAATTTTAACATTTATCGATTAAATAACTTATTTAATCGATGAAATGCACAATAAATAAATTGATATTTTAATGAAAATTCCAAATAGGCATATCTAAAAATTGTACTTTTACGTTGTATCATTTAATGTGTTACGCATTCATGTTTTCAATATAATATTACTATGAAATTATTCTGTTCTATTTTACTACTTTCATTTACGCTGCAATTAGCTGCTCAAGAATCTAGCACAATTCAAGAAGAACTTGAAATATCACCTTTTGTTGACGGTTCCCTTTTAACCCCAACCCATGATAGCAAAAACGTATTAGCCATTATTATTGGCGATTATGGACCAATTGATAGAAATGGAAATCAGAATTTTCAAAAGAATAACAATTTAAAAAAACTGGCATATAATCTAGCTGAAAACGGTATCAGCTCTTTCAGATATGACAAACGCATTGTTAAGCAAATAAAAAAAAGGCCGTGTCAATGCCAGACTAACTTTTGACGATTTTATAAAAGATGCCAAAGACGTCTTAAATTATTTTGTAGATAAGAAAAACTACAACTCCATATATATTATAGGTCATGGACAAGGTAGTTTAATTGGTATGCTAGCAACTGATAAACGTGTTGCTGGTTTTATATCCCTTGCTGGATCTTCAAAAACAATCGATCAAGTGATTTTAGAACAAATAGAACAAACAGCTCCTGGATTAAAACCAGATGCCGAACGTGTTTTTGATGTGTTAAGATCTGGAAAAACAACCAATGATTTTCCACAAGCACTTTCCAATATTTTTAGTTTAGAGACTCAAGAATTCATGAGTAATTGGATGCAGTATAATCCTGTGGAAATTATATCAACTTTAGAGCAACCCATACTAATAATAAATGGGACTATAGATTTCCAAGTGTCTACCGAAGAAGCCGAACAACTTCAAGAAGCTTCAAAAAAAGGAGATTTGAAAAACATCACGAATATGAATCATGTTCTGTTTATCATTGAGGGTGGCGATTTAGAAAATTCAAAATCCTATAATGAATCTTTTCGTCCGTTGGCTCCTGAACTTATAGAAGCACTTAACGTTTTTATCAAATAGAACTTAAACCTTCATATGTACTTCAAAAAAAGAAAGCACTCTAAAAAGAGTGCTTTCCTTACTAACCAACCAAAAATATGAAATGTTATTGTTTTTAATTAGAGTAACCACACACTAATTAAAGTTAAGTTACAATAACAATAATACTATTTCAATAGTCGTGCCAAAAATGATTTGCAGGATAAAAACTTTATACATATCTTTATGATATCAATTTAATATCATAATAAATTAACTAATCATGAAAGAAGAGAAAATTATTAAACCAGCAAACGGCTACTTAATGTTGTTTGTATTCCTAGGGTTGTTTTTTGGAAGTATTGCTGTTGCTATAGCTACAGAAAACCCAGCCTTTATTGCCATTGTTGTTATTGCTTTATTTATTGCACCTGGTTTTCTCATGGTCCAACCAAATGGTTCTCGTGTACTCCTGTTATTTGGAAAATATGTTGGCACCATTAAACAAAATGGTTTTTATTGGGTAAATCCGTTTTTTACCAAGAAAAAAATATCATTACGAGCCAGCAATTTTGATAGTGAACGTTTAAAAGTTAACGATAAACTCGGAAATCCTGTCATGATAAGCACCATTTTAGTTTGGCGTGTTCAAAACACCTATAAAGCCGCTTTTGATGTAGATAATTACGAAAATTTTGTCCGCGTACAAACCGATGCTGCCGTTAGAAAATTAGCCAGTATGTATCCATATGATAATTTTGCAGATGAAGGCTTAGATGAAGATATTACTTTACGCTCCAGTTTAAATGAAGTGAGCGTTGCTTTAGAAAAAGAAATTGATGAACGCCTATCTATTGCAGGAATTGAAGTTTTGGAAGCACGAATTGGTTATTTAGCCTATGCGCAAGAAATTGCAAATGCCATGCTAAAACGGCAGCAAGCAACGGCTATTGTTGCAGCAAGACATAAAATAGTTGAAGGTGCTGTGAGCATGGTTGAAATGGCACTTCATGAATTAAGTAAAAAAAACATTGTGGAATTAGATGATGAGCGAAAAGCTGCCATGGTGAGTAATTTAATGGTTGTTTTATGTGGTGATAAGGATGCATCTCCAATTGTAAATGCGGGAACACTAAATATGTAACTAAATAGATATGAAACGATTTGTATTAGTTAATGGCTATGTAGAACTAACTAATGACAAAATATTAGTAGATGAAAAATCGAAAGAAATTAAGGATAAAGGTGGCTTTATTGGCATTTTGTTTATTATCATAATTGTTGGGCTTTTTCAGGACATTAAGAAGTATTTTGAGTTTACTAAAAATTCAGATTATGTCGGTTTCGGTATTCGAGCATTAGGGTTTTTGGCTATACTTTATTTGATATATTATTTTATTTTCAAAAAAGCGTGGTCTAAAAACATAACTATAAACACGATTAAAAACATAAAAATTGAAGATGGCGAATTTGAAACCGAAGTTATAATTACCTTTTTAAATAATAGGGAAAAAGCGCTACAGTTCAGAAAATTAGAAAATCAATTAGAACCATTTTTAGAAGAATTAAAAAAGAGAAACTCACGAATGCAAATAACACATGAAAGAATATAAAGTAGAAGTACCGCAATTAGGTTGGAGAAACCGTATGCAAAGTTTTGAAGATTTAATCAATCAATATGGTCGTGAAGGCTGGCATGTGATTCACATTGCAGTAAATTATACCAGTGTGGTATTTGAACGTGATAAAAACAGATAATTATGAAAAAAATCAACTTCTTAATTGTTTTACTTTTTGCTAGCCAATTAATTATGGCTCAAAAACTGATTACTTCAGAAGAAATCATGCTTAAAAATGATAGCATTATTTTACCAGGCACACTGACCTATAATAAAGAGCTAGAAAGACAACCTCTTGTTATTTTTATCCATGGTTCTGGAAATGTTGATAGAAATGGTAATCAGTTAGGATTAGCAAATGCCAATTATATCAGACAATTAGCAGATAGCTTAAATCGACGGGATATTGCTTTTTATCGGTATGACAAACGATCTTCTAATTGGTTAAACCTGCGTTTTATGATGAAAGATTTAGATTTCGTCCGTTTTGCTGATGATGCAAAAATAGCCATCAATTATTTTAAAGAAGATAGACGCTTTTCAAGTATCACGCTTATTGGACACAGTCAAGGCTCATTAGTTGCTATGTTAGCTTCTTCAGAACATGTTGACAAATATGTCTCTTTAGCTGGACCAGCAGATCCAATTGATGTAATTATGACGAAGCAATATAAAATTCAAAATGATTCGTTAGGTAAGAAAGCCGAAGCTCATTTTAAAGAATTACGAGAAACAGGAAGTATTGAAAAGGTGGATCCGGAATTAGCAGCTATTTTCGTCAAACCCAATCAAGGTTTTTTTAAGTCTTGGATGATTTATAATCCTTCTGAAGAACTTAAAAAACTCAACATGCCTATTTTAATTCTAAATGGCGATAAGGATTTACAAGTTTTTGAGAGTGATGCTGAAAATTTACACAAAGCCAATCCGAAATCTAAATTAATGATTATTCCAAACATGAATCATGTGTTAAAGCGAATAGATCATGATGAGGACAATGAGAAATCTTATAAATCACCTGATTATCCCTTATCCGAAATTCTCATAAACACGCTGGAAACATTTATAAAAAAAATAGCATGTCCAAGAAAAAAGCCTTTGCATTACGAATGAATGAAGAGATGCTCAAAGCCGTTGAAAAATGGGCTTCTGATGAGTTCCGGAGCACCAATGGCCAGATTGAGTGGATGCTTATGCAATACCTTAAAGAAAACAATCGATTACCAAAATCGAAAAAAGATACTCCAAATAAAAGCGACTCCTAGAGTCGCTTTTTTTAACCCGTTTATTTTGGTATTTTGCAGACTTAAATAACCAACCATGCAAGAACCAATTTTCACAAATGATACGATTGTCTTCGGACTTTTAATGCTCACACTCGGATTCATTTTTTATACCGAATCCATAAAAACAGGGTTTTGGCCTAAATTCTACAAAATAGTACCAGGTTTATTTATGGCTTATATGTTACCAGCCGTATTAACGACTTCCGGATTGATTGCTCCTGAATGGGAAACCGTTAACGAAGCTGGCGAAATAACCAAAGAAAGTACCAGTCTTTATTATATGGCAAGCCGTTATTTACTACCTGCTGCCTTGGTACTAATGACCTTGAGTATCGATTTAAAAGCCGTATTTAATTTGGGTTGGAAAGCTTTAGTTATGTTTTTAACGGGAACGTTGGGAATTGTTATAGGTGGACCTATTGCAATCCTATTAATCTCCATGGTATCGCCAGAAACTGTTGGTGGTGCTGGACCAGATGCTGTTTGGAGAGGACTATCGACTCTTGCAGGAAGCTGGATTGGTGGTGGTGCCAACCAAACCGCTATGTTAGAAATTTATCAATACAATCAATCTGAATATGGAAAAATGGTATTTGTAGATATCGTGGTTGCCAATATTTGGATGGCTATTATTCTAATAGGTATTGGTCGTTCAAAAGCCATCGACAAATGGTTACGAGCAGATAATTCAGCCATTGAAGCTTTAAAAGATAAAGTCACTTCGTTTTCTAAAAGTGTGAATCGTAATCCATCATTAACCGATATTATGATTATTGTGGCAATTGCTTTCGGAACGGTTAGTATTGCCCATATTGGTGCCAATATTTTAGCGCCATTTTTTAGTGATGTGGTGAGTGGTATAGAATCACAAACTATGCGAAATACATTTACCTTTTTAGATTCGCAATTCTTTTGGATGATTAGTATTGCCACATTAATAGCCATTCTACTTTCTTTTACCAAAGCGAAAAACTATGAAGGTGCAGGAGCTAGTAAATTTGGTTCGGTATTTATTTATATTCTGGTTGCTTCCATTGGAATGAAAATAGATTTAGCCTCTATTTTTGATAATCCTGGACTGATTGCTGTTGGCTTAATTTGGATGACTATTCACGCCATTCTACTAATTATTGTTGCCAAACTGATTAGAGCACCTTACTTCTTTTTAGCCGTAGGAAGTCAAGCCAATGTTGGTGGTGCAGCCTCTGCTCCTATTGTAGCATCGGCTTTCCATCCATCATTAGCAACCGTTGGTGTACTATTAGCTGTGTTTGGTTATGCCATAGGAACCATAGCTGCAATAGGTTGTACAATTTTAATGCGATTAGCAGCAGTTGGTTAGTATTTAAACAATAATTATAAGATATTTGCGCCCTAAAATTCTAAAAAAACAATGAAGAATATATTCATAATACTTGGTTTATTACTAGTAGTTTCCTGCGGAGAAGAACAACATGATTTAACGGTTAAAGGCACGATTAAAGATTTAAAAAAAGGAACTCTTTATCTTCAGAAAATTCAAGATTCCACTTTAATAACTGTCGATTCTCTAACCATAAATGGTGAATCTACTTTTGAACTTCATGCTGATTTAGAATCTCCTGAAGTCTTCTTTCTACATTTAAACAAAACGAATGAAGATGCTTATGGTAAAATCTCCTTTTTTGCGGATAAAGGCGTAACTGAAATTAATGCCAATTTAAAAAACTTCGAATTAAATCCTGAAATTAAAGGCTCCAAGCAGCAAGTCATTTTTGAAACCTATTTAAAAATGATGGATAGGTATAATGATAAAAATTTAGAATTGATTAAAAACGAAATAGACGCGAAAACCCAAAACGACTCCATGCTTATGGCAGCAAATATGAAAGCTTACGAGAATCTTCTAAAAAGCAAATATTTGTACACCGTAAACTTTGCTATTCAAAACAAAGACAGTGATGTTGCTCCTTATGTGGCTTTAACTGAAATTTACGATGCCCAAATAAAATGGTTGGATACGATTAATAATTCGTTGACTCCAGAAATTAAGGCGTCAAAATATGGTAAGGAATTGGATGCTTTTATTAAGGAACGGAAGGGGAATTAAAAAAAATAATTATATCCAACTTTAACAATCCTATGAAAAGATTAATATTGTTTTTAATTTTAACCGCATCAACTTTCATTGGATGCAAATCAAAAAAAGCTCTGGTTTCAAGTAATGATGTCTATGTTGTAAAAAATGACACCCTTTACAGGTTGATTGATCAACTTTGTGGAGATTGGAATTTGATAGGAAAAGAAGAAAAGGAACTAAATGAGCAAGGAATTTGGTTAACATCCATGTCAATTGACTGTTATAATTTAATGACATTTAAAAATTCTTACGAGGAGGTTCTTCCAAAAATTATATCTGTGAGTTCAAGAGATTTAAAAAAATCTGAATTAATTAACCAGTTAAGTATCAGAAAAGGACTTTTAATGGCAGAAGTAGGCACGGAGTTTCCAAACTCCTCTAGCCATATTTTTCTTAAAGAATCAGATTCCGTCGTAATCTCAAAAGTTGATGATTACTATGGTTTTCAATATTTAAACCAAGATCAAGAAATGTTTTTACCAATTATGACATTAAATGATTCCATTTTGATTTTATTGGATGGCAGACAATACAATCGTGATCTATAAATACGTTTGGCACTTAGTCCTACAAAGAAAAAAGTAAAAGCAGTTGTCAAGAAATCATAACTTTAAAATCTTGGCAATATGGACTTGCTATAACTTTTATCACTGAGTTGTCATTATATAAATAATGCTGCACTTCAATAAAAAAACTACTTTTATAATCTAAATAATATGTCATGCAAATATTCGCCTATACCAAGCAGGCTTATCCTTTTTATTATGAGAATTTAAAAAAGGTTTTAATACTTTTCTGCTGTGTTTCTATCGCGAGTTTTTTATTCACCTATTTGTTTGAGCCATTTGCCATGAATCCAGATGAACACAAAATTGATGGTTTATGGATTATCATTTTACATGCCTTTATTCCCATACCAATTACTGTAATTTATCTATCCATACTTAACAAACTGGTGATTGACAAAAGGTCTTGGACACTTGGTAAAGAATTTTTACATCTTTCTCTTATTCTCCTTATTATTGGACTTGTTGATTTTATTTTACGTGATGCCATCTATAAAAATCCTGATAATTGGTCATTTCGATATCTTTGGGAAGAAATTCGGAACACATTTTTAGTTGGTAGTTTACTACTCATTATTATACTACCACTAAATCTTGAACGCCTTTTGAATAAACATTTGAATTTTTTAAAAAGGCTACCTAATCAGCAATCAATTACAGCAGCTAAAACTTCTATTCAAATAGAAACACCCATTTCGGGAGAGCAATTTGAATTAGATATCCATGATTTTCTTTTTGCAAAAGTTGAAAGCAACTACATTGAAATTGTTTGCCAGACGGCAAACGGATTCGAAAAATTACTAAAACGTTTAACATTAAAAGAACTTGAAGAGCAGCTACGTCCTTTTCCATTTATTTTTAAAACACATCGTTCTTATTTAGTAAACCTACATGCTATCAGTTCCATTTCAGGTAATGCACAAGGATATATCCTGCATTTAAAGCAGTATTCTGAAAGCCATATTCCCGTTTCTAGATCTACAATTCAAGAGTTTAATCGCAAATATTCCCTTTTAGATAGGCATTAAGTTGTATTCTATCACTAAACGTTGTTATTGGTCACTTGAACTCCAACTACATTGATTTTGTTTTTATGTTTGTACACATAAAAAACAATTGTGGATACAAATTCTAGAAGATACGATTTAGATTGGCTGCGCGTCATTGCTATTCTTGCCGTATATTTTCATCATTTATGTATGCCTTTTAATGGCGACGATTTTCATATAATGAATGCCGAATCAAGTAAGCTGTTAGATGATATTATGGTGTTCTTTGAACAAGTTAGACTTCCTTTGCTTTTTCTAATATCAGGAACAGGAACCGTTTTAGCTTTTTCCAAAAGAACCTGGAAACATTTTTTTTAAGGAACGATCAAGCAGACTTCTTATTCCTTTATTCTTCGGTACCTTATTCATCGTGCCACCACAAACTTATTTCCAATATATTAACGAATATAGTTCTTACTGGGAACTGTATAAAAATGGGAACTTTGAAATCAATCACCTCTGGTTTATTGAAAACCTATATGTGATTTCCATAGTGCTCATTCCATTAATACTGTTTTTAAAATCAGAAAAATCTCATCGGATTATAGCTTGGTTTGAAAACGTAAGTTCTTATAAAATTGGATTTTTACTAGGTGCATTGCCTTTAATGATAATAACCATCCTGCTTAAAAAACAATATCCAACGGGTTCATCATCCTTGAGCAACTTGTCAAACACTTTTTTGGATTCCTATTTCTTTATTTCTGGAATTTTATTGGCAAGCTCCCAAATATTTTGGGGAAATTTACTGAAATTTAGACACTTCCACTTTGTCATGTTTGCCGTGAGCAGCTTGCTATTTTATAGTTACTATTATCTACCTAACGATTATATAGCCTCATATTTAAGCATTTCCACCCGATGGGCAATTTGGTACAGCCTGTGTTGCCTACTAGGTTGGTGTGCTGTATTAACGTTGTTGGGTTATGCTCAAGTTTACCTAAACAAAACTAGTTTATGGTTGAAAAAAATGAACGAAGCCATATATCCATTTTACATATTGCACCAAACTGTTCTAGTTGTTTTTGGATATTACATTATACAACTCAATTTAAATATTCCTATTAAAATTATACTCCTTTTTGTTAGCTCATTTGTGATTATTGCTTTCATTTATCGCTATTTAATTTACCCTTTCAAAATTCCGAGGATATTGTTTGGAATGAAAAAGCAAACGGATGAAAAACAGAATTAATACAAATGAATACATCAAACCTCATATTGGTTTTTTTTCTGTATTACCTAGAGTAAAAAATAAAACCGATTTATTGTTCCAACAAAAATTTATAGAAAACAAAAAACTCCAAACTATTTCTAGTATTGGAGTTTTAATTTAAGAGCCGATGGAGGGACTCGAACCCACGACCTGCTGATTACAAATCAGCTGCTCTAGCCAGCTGAGCTACATCGGCTTAAAAAAATATATCAATAATTTCTACTTTACAATTCGAAACCATAACCTCCCAGATTTATAACGGGATGTTCTAGCCTCCCGATAGCTATCGGGATGAGCTACATCGGCCAAACAGGCTGCAAATATAATCGTGAAAATTAAATTTGCAACTATTTTTTTCTATTTTTTATCCTAGCTTATTAATCTTTTCGATTAACGCACGTCCTTTTTCTTCAAGTTCGGCATTAATAGCTTTAAAGTGTGCCTTTTTATCTTCAACACCTCTATCATTTACTTTAACAATTAAAGTATCAAACGTTGCGATAGCTTCGTCTATAATTGCTTCACTCTTTTTAGTATCCTTGCTTGTGTTTGTATATTCCCAAACGTAAACTGCTTCAATAATATCACCTAAAACATAATTAATGTCTTTTTTTAGGTCTCTTTTATTTGCCATAATAGTAATTTTAAAATTTTTACAAAAGTAGTTAATTTAATTGTATTCCCGATATTTAGACGCGCTATTTAAATGGAAAGAAATTAATTTTTAATTACACGTAAACTTCTAGCAATGTGGCATTATCAGTCACTAATTCAAAACTCTTTAAAGTGGCTGGCACTAATACGGTTTCACCCGTTTTTAAAGTAGTACTAAATCCATTTGATTTAACAGTTACGTGTCCTGAAACACACATATAAATAAGGAAAGAATCTTTGCTATTTGTTTTGATTATCGTTTGGGTAAGTTTCAAATAATTAGTGGTGAAATATGAACAACTAACCATAGAGTTATTCTTGTTTTCGGATTTTGAATAGTTAACTCTGAAATTTTCAGGCATATTAAAATTGAAAGCATCTAAAGCCAAATCGTTATGCAATTCGCGTTCATTGCCAGAATCATCCACGCGATCCCAATCATAAACACGATAGGTAATATCACTAGTTTGCTGAATTTCGGCTAACAACACACCTGCTCCAATGGCATGCACTCTACCAACATCAATAAAATAAGCATCGCCTGTTTTAACGGTATCAAAATTTAAAATTTTAGGAAGTGTTTTATTTGCTAAATGCTTCAGGTAGGTTTCTGAATTCATGGTCTGATTAAAACCAACTATTAATTTCGCATCTGGATCGGCTTGCATGACATACCACATTTCAGTTTTCCCAAAAGAGTTATGTCGTTTGGCTGCTAATTCATCATTAGGATGTAATTGAATAGATAAATCTTCTTTAGCATCAATAAACTTGATAAGTAAGGGAAACGTGTTGCCAAATTGCTTATAGTTTTTTTTTCCTAATAAATCAGCTTTATAGGTGCTTATCAGGTGTTTTAAGGATTGTCCTTCCAAATTACCATTCGCAACTATAGAAGTATCACCATCCACATCACTAATTTCCCAGCTTTCACCAACATTTTTAACCGTTGATGCTTTATTGAGAAAATTCTTCAGTTTTTCTCCACCCCAAATTTTATCTTTTAAAATGGGTGTAAACTTTATGGGATAGAGTTGGCTTTTCATAAATTATTTACCAGCATAGCTTACAAAATTCCGAGGTGTTTCATAAAGTGTAATTTCCAATTCTAAATTAGTTGCTAAATGAGGTCGCAATTTATTGAAAATAACCACCACAATATTTTCAGCTGTTGGATTTAAATCTTGAAATTCAGGAACATCAACATTTAAGTTTTTATGATCGAAAGCATCTTCAATCTCCGATTTTATTAAATCTTTTAAAATTTTCATATCTACGACATAACCTGTTTCTGGATCAATTTTGCCAGTCACGCTTACAATTAACTCATAATTATGACCATGAAAATTAGGGTTATTACATTTACCAAAAACCGCATCATTCTTTTGGTCAGACCAATCTTTTCGGTATAACCGATGCGCTGCATTAAAATGTGCTTTTCTACTTACAGTAACTTTCATGATTCGGTAATATTTATATGTTCGTAGAATTTTTCGAATATAATTTTAAACCAAGCCGTGTATAAATCGGGCTTCATTTTCAAATCTGCTTTAACAGCATCTAAAGTCATCCACTTCCAAGCTGCTACTTCCTCTGGATTAATTTGTGGTGATTCATTAAAATGTCCAATCAGAATATGATCGAATTCATGTTCTGTCAGTCCATTATCAAAAGGTGCTTTGTAAATAAATGAGATAGATTCCTCCAAATCCGTTACAAAACCCATTTCTTCTTGAAGACGACGTTTTCCTGCTTGGATATTACTTTCTCCAGCACGCTGATGACTACAGCAGGTATTAGTCCATAAACCAGGTGAATGATATTTATGCTTGGCACGTTGTTGAATCATTAATTCATTTTTATCATTAAAAACGAATACCGAAAATGCACGATGTAACAGGGCTTTTTCATGAGCTTCCATTTTACCCATAAGCCCAATTTGCTCATCGTTTTCATTAACTAAAATAACTTGTTCTTCAATCATACTGTAAAAATACCAAGTAAAATTTTAAAAATACGTCAATCTTATCATAAAATTAAAAAGCAACAATTGCTTATTCAATTTTGTCTATATATAATGTATCTTTGCAACCCATTTTAATTGAGAATATGAGCTTTATATCAGAGATAAACAGACGACGAACTTTTGGAATTATTTCGCATCCAGATGCCGGAAAAACCACTTTAACTGAAAAGTTATTACTATTTGGTGGTGCCATTCAAGAAGCAGGTGCTGTAAAAAGTAACAAAATTAAAAAAGGTGCCACGAGTGACTTTATGGAAATAGAGCGTCAACGTGGAATTTCTGTTGCGACTTCTGTTTTAGCGTTTGAATATGATGGTATTAAAATAAATATTCTTGATACACCAGGACATAAGGATTTTGCTGAAGATACCTTTAGAACGTTGACAGCTGTTGATAGTGTTATTGTAGTGATTGATGTAGCGAAAGGTGTGGAAGAACAAACCGAAAAGTTAGTTGAAGTTTGCCGCATGCGAAATATTCCGATGATTGTGTTCATTAACAAAATGGATCGTGAAGGTAAAGATGCTTTTGATTTGTTGGATGAAGTAGAACAAAAATTAGGTTTGCATGTCGTGCCCTTAAGTTTCCCAATTGGTATGGGTTATGACTTTAAAGGAATTTATAACTTATGGGAAAAGAATATTAACTTATTTAGTGGTGACAGCCGTAAAGATATTGAGGAAACGATTGAAATTTCGGATTTAGAATCGCCTGAACTTGATAAATTGATTGGTGAAAAAGCAGCTAATACATTACGAGAAGAAATAGAATTAGTAGAAGGTATTTATCCAACTTTTGACAAAGAAACTTACTTAAGTGGTCAACAACAACCTGTATTTTTTGGTTCAGCTTTGAATAATTTTGGGGTCCGCGAATTATTAGATTGTTTCGTAGAAATTGCTCCAAAGCCAAGACCTAAACAAAGTGAAGAACGACTTGTAAAACCAGACGAAAAGAACTTTACAGGTTTTGTATTTAAAATTCATGCCAACATGGATCCGAATCATCGTGATAGATTGGCTTTTATAAAAATTGTGTCCGGAAAGTTTGAACGTAACAAGCCGTATTTACACGTTAGAAATAATAAAAAACTAAAATTCTCAAGTCCAAATGCCTTTTTTGCTGAAAAGAAAGAAATTGTAGATGTATCCTATCCTGGTGATATTGTAGGCTTACATGATACGGGAAATTTTAAAATTGGTGACACGTTAACCGAAGGCGAAAATATTAATTACAAAGGTGTACCAAGTTTTAGTCCAGAACACTTTAGATATATTAATAACGCAGACCCATTAAAATCCAAACAACTCAATAAAGGTATTGATCAATTAATGGATGAAGGTGTCGCACAGTTATTTACTTTAGAACTAAATGGCAGAAAAGTAATTGGAACCGTTGGCGCTTTGCAGTACGAAGTAATTCAATACCGTTTGGAGCATGAATATGGTGCCAAATGTACTTATGAAAACTTAAATGTTCATAAGGCCTGTTGGGTTGAAGCCAAAGATGTGAAAAGCGAAGAATACAAAGAATTTTTACGCGTTAAGCAACGATTTTTAGCGAAAGACAAACAAAATCAATTAGTGTTTTTAGCCGATTCACCCTTCTCTTTACAGATGACACAGCAAAAATATCCGAATATAAAATTCCATTATACGTCGGAATATAATTAACAAATCATGTAGATCATCGAAAAAATGATAAATAACTTGCATTTAATCGAATTTTAAATACCTTTAATCGATAGAACAACTATTTTTTATTATCATTCTATACATTTTATATAACATCATAACTCCAAATCGTGATTTACTATGAAAACAAAAGACCATGTTTTCAGTAATAAAGATATTACTGTAACCTACAACCCAACCGTATGTACAAACGCTGAACGCTGTGCTTTAGAGCTTTCTAATGTTTTTAGGCAATGTGTAATTCCTTGGATTGATTTAGAAGCAGATTCCAACGAAAACATTATTAATCAGATAAAGAAGTGTCCATCTGGAGCTCTTCAATTTCATTTAAATAAAAAAGAAGCGTGTTAAAACACGTAATTATTATAAACTAAAAAATCCCTTAATATAAAGGGATTTTTTTAGTTTAAGCTTGACCAGTTGGTCCAAAATTTAATGGAATTGGAGGTTGCTCGTAATTAAAACATTTCGAGAACCTCTGTCCAAAGTCAATATCAATTATTAAGCTGA
>NZ_JNGS01000015.1:0-41037 GCF_001039595.1 Bizionia psychrotolerans | reverse complement strand
AAGAAGGTGTTAGTCCAGATTTAAAAAATTGATTGGTGAAATTATTCACAAAAACAGCTGCTAAATGTAATGCACGACGTTGTTCACTATTTATTTTGTAGGTTTTACAACCCATATTTTCGCCTAATTGTTTTAGCAGTGGTGCATCTTTTTTCCCAATCGTTTCAATGCAAATAGGAACGCTTTCCATAGCAACCGGAACATTTTTAGAGAATGTTTGTAAGGGATAAAATACGCCACGACGGTTTTTTTTGTCTATATCATATAAACTCACACTTCCCGACGTATGAACCACAAATCTATTTTCAAATGGGAGTTGTTCTGAAAGACTGGAAATGGCATCATCGCTAATGGCTATTATGTAAATATCGGCAGGTTTTAATTGTGTTAAATCATCTATCGTTTCCACATCACTCTGAAACATAGCTAATTTTCTAATATCCCGATTATACCATTGTACAACTGAAATAGATTGAGACTGGCAAAATGCTTTATACAAATGAGTGGCAACATTTCCTGCGCCTAAAATACTGACTGAAATCATAGGGCTAAAATAGCGAAGTCTTGCATGAAATAAAAACAACATTCATATCTTTGTAAACATATGGATAAAAAAAATATAGAAACCCGAGACGATGTTTTACTTTTAGTCACTTCATTTTACGACAAAGTACGTGTTGACGATTTTTTAGGACCATTTTTTAATCGTGTTATAACCGATTGGGATGCTCACATTGAACGTTTGACCACCTTCTGGGAAACTAGCTTATTTATGACCAAAAAATTGGAGAAGAAATATTATGGAAACCCACTGGAAGTCCATGTTCAGGTTGATAAAGAAAACAATCATACCATAACAGAGCATCATTTTGGTGCTTGGTTAAACTTATGGTTTCAAACAATTGATGAAAATTTTGAAGGTGAAGTTGCCGATAATGCCAAACGTCGAGCCCGTAAAATGGGAAGTTTTATGTACTTAAACATCTTTCAGGCTAGACCATTAAAATCTTAAACAATAATTTTAATTTGTTGCATTAACATTTAAAACTTCATCGGTAAAAGTCTTGATTTATTTGGTATTATTTATAAAACAAAACCTTAAATTTGCACAATTCAATTTTTGAGTCTCAAGTTATGCTAAATAAACTCGCAAAAGTCCTATTTTCAACCCGATTAACATCTATATTATTTATTGCATTTGCCGCTGCTATGGCAATTGGTACTTTTATGGATGCCGGACAAGATACATCGCCAACGCCTTACACCCGAAATCTGATTTATAACACCTGGTGGTTTGAAGGCATCATGTTGGTTTTTGTTATTAACTTTTTGGGAAACATCAAGAAATATCGCTTGTGGCGCAAAGAGCAGTGGGCAACACTCACCTTGCATTTATCTTTTATATTAATCATATTAGGTGCTGGAATTACCAGATATATTGGTTTTGAAGGTATGATGGCCATTCGTGAAGGCGAAACTGAAAACTCATTCCTAACACAAAAAACATACATCACAGCTTATATTGATGGCGATTATATGGTGGATGGTATGGCACAACGGAAAATTATTGAAGAAGAGGTTGATTTTTCACCTCGTTTAGATAATGATTTCTCTTACAATACAGATTATAATGGACAAGACGTTTCATTTGAATTAGAAAAATATATTGGAGGTGCTGAACTAGATGTCGTCTCAAATGAAACTGGGGAAGGGTATTTAAAAATAGTTGAAGCTGGAAGTGGCGCACCACATAATCATTTTTTGAAAGTAGGTGAAGTTGAAAGTTTGCATAACGTAATTTTCACTTTAAATAAACCCGAGAAAGGCGCTGTAAATATTACATATAAAGATGGTCATTTATCTATTGAGTCGCCTTTTGAAGGTGAATATATGACCATGGCAACAGGGCAAACTGGAAAATTGGTAAAAGATAGTATTCAGCCACTTATTTTACGATCGCGATATGTTATAGGTAATATGCAATTGGTATTCCCAAAGCCTGTTGTAAAAGGTGATTTTGATATTGTTAAAAAATCGCAGTTACTACGTGGTGACGAAAATGGCGTTGTTCTAAAAGTAACTTCAGGAGATGAAACGAAGCGTGTTAAATTATTAGGTGGTCAAGGTTTTAGTAAACCTTTTGAGCAAGTAAAAATAGGCGGCTTAGATATAGCGGTTAAATATGGTTCTAAAGTTTTAGAACTTCCTTTTAGTGTGAAGTTAAACGATTTTATTGCTGATAAATACCCAGGAACAGATAAAAGCTATTCCGCTTTTGCCAGTGATGTAACGATTATTGATAAAGAGCAAGGTGATTTTGATTATCGCATTTTTATGAATAACATTTTAGATCATCGTGGCTATCGCTTTTTTCAAGCAGGATTTGATCCCGATGAATTGGGAACAAAATTATCAGTTAATCATGACATGCTTGGTACATGGGTGACTTACATTGGTTATATGTTATTATATTTAGGATTAATGGCTATTTTATTTGATAAAAATACGCGTTTTGGCGATTTAGAACGCAAACTAACAGCCATCAAGAATAAGAAGAAAAATAGATTAAAAACTAAAGTTGCCAGTATTTTAGTTTTGGCTTTTACTGTGAGCGGTTTTGCTCAAGGTCATTCACCAAATGATGGTCATGGTCATGACAATGGCAGACCGACAAAAGCGCAAATAGATTCTGTTTTAGCAGCAAATATAACACCTAAAGACCACGCTGATAAATTTGGTCATTTAGTAATTCAAGATATTGGTGGTCGTATGATGCCTGTTAATACGTTTGCTTCAGAAATGCTTCGGAAGTTAAGCAAACACGATACGTATGAAAATTTTGATGCGAACCAAGTGTTCTTATCCATTCAAGAAAGCCCATTACTTTGGTATAATGTGCCCATTATTTTTTTGAAAGCAAGAAAAGGGGATTCTATAAGAAGTTTAATTGGCGTTCCAAAAGATCAGGAATACATCGCGTTAGTTGATTTTTTCACTCCAGATGGGAACTATAAATTAGCACCATATTTAGAAGACGCCTACAAAGCACAAATTCCAAATGGCCATCAAAAGGAATTTAAAGAAACCGATCAACGTGTTAATTTATTATATAATACCATTGATGGTTATGCATTACGCATCTTTCCAATTCCTGATGATGAGAATAATAAATGGATTTCATCGGTTGAATTTAGACGAGATGGATACCGTGAACAAATCCAAGACTCACTTTACGGAAACTTTATAAATAATGGATTTAGTGCCTATTTAATGACGTTAAATATGGCTAAAAAATCAGGTGATTACACGAAAGTTAATGAGATTTTAGAATCGTTTACTAAAACTCAAAAAAAATATGGTAGTGATATAATGTTATCGGATCAAAAAGTAAAAACAGAAATCTTATATAATCATTACGATATTTTTAAGAATCTCTACAGGTTTTATATGTATGCTGCTGCTTTAATGTTTATTGTTTTAATTATTCAAATTTTCAATGAGAATATTAAAGCCATTAATACGTCTGTAAACGTTTTTAAAGTTATTGTATTACTGTTATTTATATTACATACGGCTGGTTTGGCAGTGCGATGGTATATTTCAGGTCACGCACCTTGGAGTGATGCCTATGAATCCATGATATATGTAGCATGGGCAACCATGTTTTTCGGATTGGCTTTTGGAAAACGTAGCGATTTAACCATTGCAGCAACTGCCTTTGTAACGTCCATGATTTTAATGATTGCACATTGGAACTGGATGGATCCAGCTATTGCTAATTTACAACCCGTTTTAGATAGCTATTGGCTAATGATTCACGTGGCTGTAATTGTAGCCAGTTATGGTCCGTTTACACTTGGCGCTATTTTAGGTGTGGTTGTATTATTACTCATGATTTTCACAACGAAAGAAAACAAAGATAAAATGCTAGTCAACATCAAAGAGTTGACTATTATTAATGAAATGGCTTTAACTGTTGGTTTGGTCATGCTAACTATTGGTAACTTTTTAGGTGGTATGTGGGCTAATGAAAGTTGGGGACGTTATTGGGGTTGGGATCCAAAAGAAACTTGGGCATTAATTAGTATTATGGTGTATGCCTTTGTAATTCACATGCGATTAGTGCCAGGTCTGCGTAGCCGCTTCGGATTTAATTTAGCGTCTATAATCGCTTTCTCAAGTATTATGATGACGTATTTTGGTGTGAATTTCTATTTGGCAGGTTTGCACTCTTATGCAAGTGGTGATCAAATTGTGAGTGTGAAATTTATCGCAATTGCCTTTGGTATCGTTGCTGTTTTAGGGTTTTTCGCCTATAGAAAATACGCAAAATTTTATAAGAAATAAAATTCTAAAATAATGAAGTTCTTAAAGGAATTCAAGGAGTTTGCGGTAAAAGGCAACATGATGGACATGGCCATCGGTATCATTATTGGAGCTGCTTTCAATAAGCTAGTAGATGTACTTGTTAAAGAAGTGCTTTTGCCTCCTTTATCATTATTAGTAGAAGGTGTTAATTTAGCTGATAAACGCATTATTCTCCGTCAGGAAGTTTTAGATAGTTCAGGCGGAATAAAAATAGACGAAGTTGCTATTGGCTATGGTGCTTTTGGTGAAGCTTTTTTAGATTTTTTAATTGTTGGAATCACGATATTTATAGTAGTAAAATTCCTAAATAAATTGCGTAACAAATCTCAAGATCCAGAAGACAAAACTGTTTCTACGCCAAAAGATATTGAGCTTCTCACTAAATTGACAGATTTAATGGAAGAACAAAATAAAATAATGAAATCTAAATAGGAGGTAAGACTTAAAGTTTAATAAGATCCTTATCCATATTTAAATCGTCCAACATGTCTTGTGTAAATTTGTAATGGCCACGACGTGTAATAATTCTAAAACGATGATCTTTCATTCGTGTTAAAACATCTAAAAAACGCCATTTTGATTTAAGTAGAATTTGCTCATCAGATTTTAAGCTAATTTCAAAATAGTGCTTTCTACCAGCCTTTTCAGCTACGATATTCGGCGTAATAGTAACATCAGAACCTTTTTTATGATATGATTTTGGCGATTCATAGCCTTCCATATCAGCTTTGATGTTGTCATAACCTAAATTTTCTAAATAGGTTAAAGATTCTTTTAAAAACGTGGTACTTTCTTGTAATTCTGTTGCAGTCATAATCGTAAAGGTAATTAAAATTTTACAATTATTTTTTAAAAATATGTTAAAAACCGGATAATCAATATTATATTTTAATTTATTAATTTTTATTAGTGAATATGTTCAAAGAAAATCCAAAATGTAGGTTTAATTTGCCTTGAATAGATGGAGATTATTTGTAATTTAGTTTTTCAAAAAAATAAGATGTATGAAGCATTCAAAATTCGGAATTAATACCATTTGTACACATGTTGGAGAGATTGAAGATAAACAGTTTAAAGGGGCTGTTTCACCTATTTATGTGTCAACTTCTTACGAATTTGATGCTGTAGATATAAAGCGCTACCCAAGATATTTTAATACACCGAATCAAGAACATTTAGCAAAAAAAATAGCAGCTTTAGAGCATACCGAAGCTGCGCTCATTTTTGGTTCTGGAATGGCAGCTTTAAGTGCTATGTTTCTAACCTTTTTGCGATCTGGTGACCACTTGGTTGTACAAAATACCTTGTATGGAGGAGCAAGCCACTTTATACGTGAGGAGTTTCCTAAATATGGTATTGAATTCACCTTTACAGATGGTTTTAGCGTTTCTGATTTTGAGGCTGCAATTAAACCAAATACTAAATTGATACATATAGAAACACCATCCAATCCATTATTAACCATTACCGATATTAAAGGTATTGCGAAATTAGGAAGGTCAAATGGCATTCTAACAACTATTGACAACACCTTTGCAAGTCCCATTAACCAAAACCCAATAGATTTTGGAATTGATATAATCATGCATTCTGCTACCAAATATTTAGGTGGTCATAGTGATATTTTAGCAGGCGCATTAGCGGCTTCAGAAGAATTGATTGGTCAAATTTGGCATGTTGCTAAAAATTTTGGGGGAAATTTGAGCGATTACACGGTTTGGATGTTGGAACGCAGTATGAAAACGTTGGCTTTACGTGTTAAAGCACAAACTAAGAATGCTTATAAATTGGCAAAATATTTAGAAAAGCACCCAGATGTTAAAGCGGTTTATTATCCTGGATTAAAGTCTCATCCTCAATACGAATTAGCAAAATCACAAATGCATGGTTTTGGAGCTATGATGTCTTTTGAACTGCAGGACGGTCTGGATGCCTTAAAATTTCAAAAACAATTAGAACTTATAAAATCGTCCATGAGTTTAGCAGGAGTGGAGAGTACAGTTTTATCACCCTATTTAACATCTCACGCACTGTTATCGCAAGAAGAACGTGATGCCATAGGAATTAGCGATCAATTGATTCGTTTTTCAGTTGGTATTGAATCTAAAAAAGATTTAATAGCGGATATTGAGCAAGCTATTAAAAAAACAAAATTATAGTAAGATGAAATTAGATATTTTGGCATTTGGCGCACATCCTGATGATGTAGAATTAGGTTGTGGCGGAACCATTGCAAAAGAAATAGCCAAAGGAAAAAAAGTGGGTATTATTGATTTAACACGTGGCGAATTAGGTACACGAGGTACTGCAGAAACTCGTGATGCAGAATCAACTGAAGCGGCAAGGATTTTAGGTGTTTCGGTTCGTGAGAATTTGGGTTTTGCCGATGGGTTTTTTATAAATGATAAAACGCATCAATTAGAGATTATAAAAATGATTCGGAAATACCAACCGGAAATCGTGTTGTGCAATGCTGTAACCGATAGACACATTGATCATGGGAAAGGGAGTGATGTAGTTAGTGATGCTTGTTTTTTAAGTGGATTAGTTAAAATTGAAACGAATTTAAAATATTCTAATGGATTACAAAAACCTTGGCGACCAAAGCACGTTTACCATTATATTCAATGGAAATATTTAGAACCCGATTTTGTTGTAGATATTTCTGATTATATGGAAAAAAAATTAGCAGCTGTTTATGCCTATAAAACCCAGTTTTTTGATGCGAATAGCACAGAACCTGAAACACCTATTTCAAGTAGGAACTTTACTGATAGTGTGGACTATAGGGCTCGAGATTTAGGACGAATAGTCGGTGTGAATTATGCTGAAGGTTTTACAGTGGAGCGCTTTCCAACAGTAGATAGTTTATTTGATTTAAAATAATTTTTCAAAAATACTTTGCAGGAAATAGGAATTAAATTATCTTTGCAGACCTATTAAAATGGTGGTTGTAGCTCAGTTGGTTAGAGCATTGGTTTGTGGTACCAAGGGTCGCGGGTTCGAATCCCGTCTTCCACCCAAAATTTTAAAGCCTTTCAGATTTCTGAAAGGCTTTTTTTGTATAAAAAAAGTTGCTAACGAGGCAGTCGGGATTTGTTCATACAACTCTTAAAATGAAAAAGTTAATAATCAGTAAAAAGCCTTTGAAAATAAATTTCAAAGGCTTTTTACATTTTATATGTGTAGGTTTTTTATTCTTCTACTTTATCAACAACAATTCTGTTTTCACGGTTGGCTAATTCCCAAGCTGTGTAAAACACTAATCGCGTTCTGCTTTCTAATAAATCATAACGGATTTTATCTGGTGTATCACTTGGTTGGTGATAATCATCATGTGTACCATTAAAGTAAAAAATTACAGGAATATTATTCTTTGCAAAGTTATAATGGTCTGAACGATAGTAAAAACGGTTTGGATCATTCACGTCATTAAACGTGTAGTCCAACTCCATATTCATATACGTTTTGTTCGCTTCTTCTGAAATATCATGCAACTCTGTACTTAATTTGTCACTACCAATTAAATAGATGTAGTTGTCCGTTCCTTCTGTGCGTTTTGGATCTGTACGTCCAATCATATCTATATTTAAATTGGCAACCGTATTTGCAAGAGGGAAAATAGGTTCTGTATCTGTATAGTATTTTGATCCTAGAAGACCTTTTTCTTCACCTGTAACGTGTAATAATAAAATAGAACGTTTTGGTCTGTGTCCATTTTTTACAGCAGTTTTAAATGCTTCTGCAATCTCAACAACAGCTACTGTACCAGAACCATCATCATCAGCTCCATTGTAAATTTTACCATCTTTAATACCTTCGTGATCTAAATGCGCAGAAATAACAATTATTTCATCTGGCTTTTCAGAACCTTTAATAAATGCGGCAACATTTTCCGACGTAAATTCATTACTAGCATTTACATACTCCACGTTCATAGGAACTGACAGAGTTTCAGCTTTATTAGCCGTTTCAATAGTTGGCATAATTGCTTTTGCTAAATCGGTATTAATTAAGAAGTAAAACATCGTATCTGCATCACCTTTTAAAGACATTCTACCACTTGAACCACCAAAACGTTGTGCAGCCATAGCGTATATTTCAGGATAGTAAAAAAGAACAGCAGCAGCACCACGATCCTTTGCAGCATCACGCTTAGCAGTATATTCTTGTCTGAAATTAGACCATTTTGAACTTTCATCTGTACCACTAATAACATAATTACCATCAGCCGATTTAGGTTCACCTGATTTAATAAGGACTACTTTTCCTTTTACATTTAAATTAGCATAACTGTCGTATTTTTCATCATCAATACCGTAATCAGCAAAAATAATATCGCTTGTGGAAACAGAACCATTATTTGAAGTCGAAGCTGAAACAAAATCATCAACCATTTTATACGATTTACCATTGACGGTCAAATTAACTTTGGGAGCTTCCATAACTTCTAAAGGAACCTCTTGAAAGTAATTACCATCTTTTTTAGCGGCAGGAACATCCATTGTTATGTACTGTTGTTTTAAATACTCAACAGCCATCTTCTGACCTTTATCACCTGTATTTCTTCCTTCAAACTCATCAGAAGCGTAGGTATATAGCATATCCTTCAATTCGGCAGAGGTAATGGTGTTTGCATATTCAACAGGATTTGCGATTTCAACAGGATTTGCTGGTTCTGGAGCTTTTGATGCTGTTTGCTTTTCTTGAGTAGATCCGCAACTAAATGCTAAAAGTGAAGCACTTAATATAAAGACTGATTTTTTCATAATTATTGATAAGTGATGTTAATAGTTAATTTAAACTTTAGTGTAATACGCTATATTACGAAAAAACGGCAGATGTCATTAATAAGATCATTTTAATTTAACAAACTTTAACAAGTTGTTAAATATCCTTATTATGAATTAAAGCACCATCTTTATTTGCTAAATACCACGCTGTTGAAAAGATTAATTTAGCACGTTTAGCCAATAAATCATATTCAATTTTATCTGGTGTGTCGGTTGCTTTGTGGTAATCATCATGTTCACCATTAAAATAAAAAATAACTGGAATATTTTTTAATGCGAACTTATAATGATCTGATCTAAAATAATAGCGATTATGATCATCTTCATCATTATAGGTATAATCTAAATCTAAATTGAAGTAGGCATTATTTATTTTTTCAGAAATAAAATGAAGTTCCTTGCTTATTCTATCTGCTCCAATAAGGTATAAATAGTTAGGATTTCCTTCATGTTTTTTATCAATGCGACCAATCATGTCAATATTTAAATCGACCATAGTTTTATTTACATCAAAAATAGGATTTTCTATATAATATCTAGATCCGTAAAGTCCTAACTCTTCTCCTGTTAAGTGCAAAAACAAAACACTTCGTTTGGGCAAAAACCCATCATTTGCAGCTAGTTTAAAGGCTTGAGCCATTTCCATTAATGCGGATGTTCCAGAGCCATTATCATCAGCACCATTAAATACCTCATTATTTTCGATACCTAAATGATCTAAATGTGCCGATATGATAACTACTTCTTCCGGATTTTCGGAACCTTTTATATAAGCAAGAACGTTTTCAGTAGATTGAATTTCTTTGGGTAAGAAGTCCTTTGAAATATTTTGAAAGTAAACAGAATCCGCAATGGGTGAAAGGATATCTTGCGATTGATAGTATGATTTTAAGAATTCAGCAGCTTTTTTTTGACCAGGCTCACCCGTTTTTCGTCCCTCAAACTCATCTGAAGCATAGGCGTAAAGCTGCGTTTTTAATTCGGAAGCCGTTATAGTATTGGCATAGTGCATAACCGTTGCACTATCCGTTAATTGAATATTGTTTTTTAAATTTTCAATTTTTGTTGAATAACGCGTTGTGGCACAAGAACCAACTAATGTAAGTGCCGAAACAATAACAAGTCCTTTCATTAATAGCAATTTAGCCTATAAATAAAGCAAAAAAAAAGATAATACCGAAGTATTATCTTTCAAATTTGTAGGAAAATATAAACTTTACATATCAATGTCTATATCATCGACATCTATATCCTCTAAATCTACGTCAATATCTTCAAAATCCAAATCTTCTAATTCTTCAATGGCCTCTTCTTCAGATCTTTGTTCTGTTTGCTCCAATTGCTCTGTATCTCCAACTTCTGAAACAATAAAAATTGCTTTGTAAGTGGATAGTGTCAACGCAATTATAGTTAGTAAAAACGCTAATTTTATTGTGTGTTTAGGCTTTTCTTGCTTGTTGGAAAGGTAAAAGCCAACCAATCCAAATATTAAAGCCAAAATAGCAGGAATAAACGCTAAATTAGAAAGTGGTAAAACGGCTAGTATAACAGCTATAACGGCTGATATTAAACTTAAAATTATAAATAGTTTTCTCATGATATATTTAGTTTTTTAAGCCTGAAGCTGATTTGATTTTTAATTCACCATTACCAACTGCTATTTTAAATTTGGCATAAACAGGTACTTTATTAGCATCGGCAGTTAACCATAATAAATTATCATTGGAACCTTTTAAAACCGAGCTATTGTTAACTGAAATCCCTAACTTATAACAAGATTTTTTACCAATTGCAGTGTTTATAGTTTCAGTTCCTAAATAAACTACAGAAATTTTATATTCGGTATTATCAAAAAGTACGGTTAGTGGAAAGCTTTTACCTTTAGTTGCTTGCTCTAAATTTAGATTTCGCATTTTATAAAGCGTGGTTACAATGTCATTTGTTGATCCACTTATGTTCAGATTTTTTTTCTCTTCCCAAATAGTACCGTCACCACGACGTTTTTTCTTAACGCTTTCAACAGAATTTGTTTTGTTTTTAAACTTATACTGCATAAACTTATAATAACCACCTTCATTAATATCCCGTTTATGCAAGTAGGGAGTAAGCGTAGTCGGACTTACGTAACTTTCGTACAAATCCCGAATTTTAAAAAAATTATCCCATTTACTATAGGTTGTAGCCGTACATTTTAAACGTAATAAAGTAGCTTTGGATGTTTTAACAGGACTTGTTTCCATTGTAACTTCAGCTAAATCGGTCATAATACCAGACATATTATAAGCTGCTGTAAATTTCAAGGTTTCATTCATTGAAACCGCTGTATTTTGCGAAAATCCCCAGGTAGAAACAAAAAGGCTTAAAATGAAAATATATTTAAACATATAATTTTTAGTTTTTAGTATAACGAAGGTAGTAACATTTATTGTGCCGAAAAATATAAAATCAGAAAATATTAGTTCTAAAGATGTATTAATTTTTAAATGGAAAATGTAAAAGCAAAGCTTGAGAGAAACTTGGTATTTTAAAAGTTGAAATATATAGATTAACTCTTGAAAATAATCAATAACTATAGTTTCATAATTAATTTATTTTCTGAATGTTACAGACACTTTTTTATTTTCTTAACAAAATATTAATATAAAAACATGAAATAATCGACAAAACGCTTGTTTTTTTCGTTTAATTACATAAATTTGTCAATATGAATCCCAAAATCTACAATATGAAATCTAAAATTACTCTATTTTGTCTAACATTTTTATTAATGGTAGGCGTTGGTACTGCTCAAAATAAAGATGCACCTAAAAGTATTATCAGTCAAAATGTTGGTATTTCTAAATACCATGACAGAAAAGAACTTGAGCAAATGCAGAAAGGCGTTTTATTAGGACTATATAATGAGCGTATTGAAATTATTATAAAAATTCTACCTTATATTGCTTTTGCAACGAAACCAGGAGTGACGATGTCTACATTTGGAATTCCTGACACCAAGGATAATAGAAGTGCTTTGGATACTCAAATTGATGCTACAAAAGAATACTTTTTAAGCACTATGGATTTTCAGAATAAAATATTACCCTATTCTGATAGAACGAATCTAATTGCTGCTATTTTGTTTTATGAGGAAACATTAAAAGCATTACATATTTATAGCGAAAACAATAGGTTTTAAATAATTCTATTATCTGTTTAAGATAGGTTTTAGCGCTTTAAGTTGGTTTATCTTAACGTAAAATGAAACAGGCATGTTTAAATTTTCATGACATATTCCATTTATGATATCTAATTTCTTTTACAAATTTATCAACAGATAATGTAGTAGTTCACTTTTTTTAAATCTTACTTTTTTTAGGAAAACTCCAACTAATTACTATTTGGAATTATAATTTTAACATGATTTGTAGGAAAAGGAATACGAATATTGATATTTTGCGCACTTTGTCGTTATTATTTGTATTTAGTGGAATTAATCCATATGTTTGATTTATAAAAATAAAAATTATCTATGATTAATAATTAACTATTTTAACTATGAAAAATTTGCCCCAACTCTTATGCATTTTTCTATTAGTGTTTTCCAGTACATACTCTCAACAAGAGAAGGGTATTATTGGCACTGATAATTGGTTAAATTCTTGGACGGAATTTAAACCAGAATTAAATGAATATGCCCAAGCAACCGAAATTTTAACAGGAACTATTTCTACAGACACCAAATTAGATAAGAAAAATACCTATTTGTTATTAGGAAATGTATTTGTAACCAATAATGCTACATTATTAATAGAGCCTGGAACTGTTATTATTGGAGATTTTAAAACTCATGGTTCTTTAATCATTACAAAAGGAGCTACAATAATTGCAGATGGACTAGTTACAGATCCAATTGTTTTTACCTCTAATAGAAGTGTCAAAAAAGCAGGTGATTGGGGAGGATTAATAATTTTAGGAGATGCACCAATAAATAAATTTGGAAATGGTTCTTCAGTAAATCATAATTTTAAAGTGGCTTCTTATGACCACATTAGTTATGGGGGAGAAAATGTTCAAAGCAATTCTGGCATTCTGCGATATGTGCGTATTGAGTATGCCGGCAAGAAATTGCAAGATGGCGAAAACTTCAATGCATTATTATTAGCAGGCGTTGGGAGTGAAACCATTTTAGAAAATATTATGGTTAGTTTTTCAGCCGGAAATTCTATTGATGTTTTTGGAGGCCAAGTTAACTTAAGTAAGGCTGTTTCATTTAAATCCAGCAAAATTGATTTCAACTTCAATTATGGAGCTCAATGTAACTTATATAACACGTTAGCCGTTCGGTCTTCCTATGTGTCAAGTTCAGACGGTTCCAGATGTTTGCATGTGGCTTCTTATAATAATGACAAAGAAGAGATTGACTTTTCAAAAAAACAAACGTCAGTTTTGGCTACCAACTTAACATTCATTAATGCTAGTGATAATTTGGAATCTGAAATTAAGTTAGGTCTGGTTAGGGAAGCTATTTTTGTTGCGGAATATGCAAAATTAGATATGAGTAAGAGTGTTATTTCAGGGTTTAATCCAGCCGTTTTATTTGAAAACCAAATTAAAATTAATAACGAAACTCTGAATAATGTGAAATTTACAGAAATGTATTTCAATAACTGCAATGGTAATATTTTTACAGAATATAACGCTAATAACGAAGATCTAGAGAGTTGGTATGGAAATAGTAGTTTCTTTAATGTGTATTCAAAAGGTATAGATGCTGAAACTTTTATTGATTTGAAAAATTCTCGAAAACCAGATTTTAGATTGCGTATTAATAAAATTATAGCATCAAACGATGACTAAAAATCCTAACCTTTAAACAGCCCAAATGTATGCTCTAAATTTACTTTAGAAATTTCATTTTAATTAATCCCAAATTGTAAATCCCTTTAGTTTGTATTAGCACTAGTTTAGTAATAAGCGCGTGTTTGTATAAAAACGACCAATTTAATAGCGTATGAATAAAACTACTTTTGTAAAAAAATCCTTTTTTGTAATGTGTTTTTTTGTTCTCATGTTAAGTCAGAACGTTAAAGCACAAATAGCTATTGGTGTTCCAAATATTGGTTTTACCCAAGCTTGTGCGAATGACACATTTAATACGTTTAATGCAACTTTCAGTTTTTCGCCAATTGCAAATGTAAGTCCTACAAACCAATTTTCAATAGAATTGTCGGATGCCACTGGTAGTTTTGCTAGTCCATCGGTTGTGGCAACTTCTGCTGCCGGAGCAATTACGACATCTCCAGCAACCTTAAGTTTTGGTTTACCTAACAATACAGCAGGAGAATCATATAGAATACGGATTAAAAGTACAGCTCCAGCAGCTACCAGTTCAGGTTCTTCAAGCTTTGCTGCGTATTATAAAATTCAAGACACACCTTTTTCTATTAATAATTTAATTCCAGTCGCATCTTTTTGTGCTGGTGGAAGTTATATATTAAGTATTGATAATCCGGGAACAGGATTAAACGATTCTCCTTTAAATTACCCATCACTGACGTATAAATGGTACAGAGCAACTGGTCCTTCCACGTCTGTTTTTGTAGCTGATGGTGAGACTTTAACCGTCAATACACCAGGCACATATTTTGTTGAAACTGATTATGGTACCTGTACTTCAGACTCCTATTCTAATCGCGTAACCGTTTCTGAATCTACCTCTGGATCCACTACAGCCATAGTTTCTAGTCTAGGAAATCCATTTTGCCCAAGTGGAGGACCAACAACTTTAACAACCACAGAAGGAAATAGTTACCAATGGTTTTTAAATGGTGAAGAAATTTCTGGAGCAACCAACCAAATGTATGAAACCACATTATCTGGAACGTTTTCGGTAAGTATTGATTTAGGAAGTTGTACAACAACTGCTTCCATAGATTTAGATAGCGAAGGCTTTACGAGTACTATTAATGTAGATGAAATAAACACCATGGAACTTGGTGATACCTTATATGCAGAAGTTACTACGACTGCAAGTAATCCAGAATTTCAATGGTATTTAAATAATGCGATAATATCAGGAGCTACAGGAAATACCTATGATGCTTCTGAATTTGGAAATTATAAAGTAGTTATCAATCAAACTACTGGTTGTATTGTTTCAAGTGAATTACTATTTGAAATAGTAGAACCTATAGATCCATTCCCAGATGTAGCCGATATTCCAAATGTTATCAGTCCGAATGGCGATGGCATTAATGATACATGGATTATACCAAATGCTTATGTAAGTGGTACAAATACAGAAGTTATCATCATGGATTCCTATGGAAAAGTATTGCTTAAGTCAACCGATTATCAAAATAACTGGCCAGAAAACGACATTAATTTTAATAGTGTAAATCCCGTTTATTACTACGTGATTACCACGTCAACCAATAAAACTAAAAAAGGTTCTATAACCATCATCAAATAAAATGAGAGCATTTTTACTCATTATAGCTATCACATTGTGCACTACACAATTGTCATTCTCTCAAGAAGAGGATGGAGTTGTGTCGTTGGCTATTCCAGTAAGAAGTTCTTTAAAATTTAATAGATATGTAACCAATCCAACCTTTAGTTTTGTTAGAGAGCAAAATACGTACATCAACATAACGAACAAAAGACAGTGGATGCAATTTGATGATTCGCCAGTAACCTATTTAGCGAATTACACAGGAAGATATAGTGAAGATATAGGTGTAGGTGTAGGATTGTTTCAACAAAATAATGGGGTTTTAACCACATTTGGTGGTATTTTAAACTTTGCATACAATGCCCAACTTCAACGAGATAGTAATTTAACCTTCGGATTAAATGTTGGTTTTTATACCAGTAGTATAAATGAAGGACGTGTAGTTATAAATGAGCCAGATCCATCTTTAGATAATATTTCTAAAAATTCAATTCTTACAGTTAGTCCAGGTATTAACTACGGATTGGTTTTTTTCGATTTTGGTGTATCCATAAATAATTTAGTACAGTATAATTTAAATACATCTGAAATGCTGAAAGAAGATCCACAACAAAGTATTCAGGCACATATTATGTACACAGGTTACATGCGTAGTCGTGGTTTTTTTGATGAAAGTAAATTTTCAGCTTTAGTTAAATCCGAATTCAAAACAGATCAAACAATTTTCTCTGGAATTGCTATGGTGATGGTTCCAAAAGGTATTTGGGCACAATTAGGTTATAACACCGTTTATGGTGTTACGGGTGGTATTGGAATGAACGTTACGAAACAAATCGCAGTAGAATATAATTACGAAAAAGCAATGGGAGATTTGGCAACATTCGGATCATCTCATGAATTAACGGTTGCTTATAAGTTTAACACCCGAAATCGCTTCCAATATAGTGGAGACGATAGAGAAGAAGCCTTTTTGATTAAAGAACAAAAACGGAAATCAAAACCAGCAACAGCTGGCACACCTCCTCGTGATGCTGAAGCCAGAGCGCAGGCAGCAGAACAAAAAGCTTTAGAGTTAGAAGAAACAAGAATAGCTATTGAAGAAAGAGCAATAGAAAGAGAAGAAGCAAAAGAAGAGGCTAGAATAGAACGTGAAGCCAAGGCAACTGCTTTAGCTGAAGCCAAGGAAGCAACTGTAAATCAAGATGAAATTGCAGAAGAAACGAGATTAGCTGAAAAAGCACAAGCAGATGAAGAAGCCAGGCTAGCACTAGAAGCAGCACAAATTCAAGAAGTTGAAGCCGCCAGAGTTCAAGCAGAAGAGGAAGCTAGATTAGCAGCAGAGGCGGCAACACAAGCAGAAGAAGCCGAAGCAACAAGATTAGCACAAGCGGAAATAGCTGAACAAGAAAGATTAGCAGCCGCCAGAGTTCAAGTAGAAGAGGAAGCTAGATTAGCAGCAGAAGCGGCAACACAAGCAGCAGAAGCCGAAGCGGCAAGATTAGCACAAGCGAAAATGGCTGAACAAGAAAGATTAGCAGCCGCCAGAGTTCAAGCAGAAGAGGAAGCTAGATTAGCAGCAGAGGCGGCAACACAAGCAGAAGAAGCTGAAGCTACAAGATTAGCACAAGCGGAAATAGCTGAACAAGAAAGATTAGCGGCCGAAGCTCAAGAACAAGCGAATGAAGAAGCAAGATTAGAAGCAGAAGCTTTAGCTAGCGTTCAAGCGGATCTTAAAATTACGCATAAAGATGAATTGGCGAAGTCTATGTTTACGCTAACAGAATCCACGAAAGAGGCAGAAAAAGAACAAGAAATATTGTTAGTTAGATTAAACGAAGTAGTTATTACAAAAAATAAAGATTTGAAAGACCTTAAGGAAGAGAATGACTTAAGTGAACAAGGTATTTTCATGGAGCCAAAACCATTCAAGAGTATTTCAGCTGAAAATCGAGCAATTGAAGCCTTAAAATCGGATTTGGATATTGTTATTAGCAAACGTCAAGAAACCATCAAGCAATTAGAAAGTTTATACATTCAAAGAATTCAAAAAGGTTCGAATAAAAATGATGAAACGAGTCAGTATTATTTAGATGCCATAAGAAATTTAAAAAATGAACAAGCAGAATCTGAGCGTATTAGAGCTAGCTTGGTTTCAACGCTAGAGTCCATTAAAATAGCTACTGAAATAGAACGTAAACGCCGAATTAAACGTGCGCTTTATGATAATGAAAAAGACAGGTACAATAAAGATATGACCAGTCTAGAACGCATTAAAACCAACACACCTTTAAGTGAAGTTCCATTAACTTCAGATGATTTCGATTTCGGTGAGCCACAAAGTAGCAATGTGCAAATTTTAAAAGGTGTTCAGAATGTTGAGAACGGTTATTATATGATTATTGCCGTTCATGAAAATGTTAATAAAAGAGATTCATTTTTAGAAAAAGCCGTATCTGCTGGACAATCGAATATTAATTTCTTTTATGATGTTAATACCAGTAAGTACTACATCTATTACCAGAAATTTGACGATGTTGGAGATGCCATGAACGCTTTAGGCTCAAAAGAAAGCAAACCTTATAATAAAAATATGTCTGTAGTGAAAATTGAAGATTAAAATAGAAAACCCCATTTAATCAATTTAATGCCCCTTAAAAAGATTAAATGTTTACATATAAATTGATATATCATGAAAAAACCTACTTTTTTTAAGATTAGCATTGTTGTAACTATACTTCTTGTTAGTATGCAAACAATTGCTCAAAACTTTGTGCCCTTTACACCGAGATTCAATCAAGATTTAAAAGGCGATATTCGCTTAATTGGGAATAATATTCTCGGACCTAGCAACGCCCCATTTAATGATAATACGGTATACAATCATAATGTGGATATGCAGTATATTGATATTGATGGTGATGGCTCAACTTTTAATTCTACAAGTGCAGATTTAGAAATTCCTAATCCTGGTTGTTATCAAATTGTTCATGCAGGTTTATATTGGGGAGCCGTTACAAACGGTGATGAACCCATTACGAACGTGAAATTTAAAGGACCGACAGGTGGCTATAATGATGTAGTAGGTACAATCATTTATGAAGCTAATGGAGTTTCAACAGGTAATAGTTATCCTTATTCTTGTTATGCAGATGTAACTTCTATAGTAACTGGTTTGGCAGCTAATTTAGGAACGTACACTGTAGGAAATGTGTCAACAGCTGTTGGAGAAACGGGTTCTTTTAATCCTTACAATGGAACAGGGTATTCTGCTGGTTGGTCATTATTTATTGTTTTTGAGGATCCAACTTTACCAGGGAAATCTATTACCAGTTTTGATGGTTTTAGTTCCATCAATAGTGCTGTTGATGTTGATATCCCAGTTTCAGGTTTTCGTACAGTGCCAGCGCCAATTCCGGTACGAGCAAACTTTGCTTTTGCAGCTTTGGAAGGCGATAGTCCTATTCAGAATGATAGATTACAATTAAATGGCGTGACTCTTTCAGCAGTAGATCGTCCTGCTAATAACTTTTTTAATTCTTCTGTTACGCAATTAAGTGCTACGCCAGTGAATAATAGAGTGCCAAATAGTACAAACACGCTTGGTTTTGACACAGGTGTCATGGTAGTGCCAAATCCTGGGAATACCGTTATTGGTAATAATGATACCAATGCTACCATTAGAATGGAAAGTAATCAGGATCAATATTTTGCTTATTTCTGTGCGTTCGCCGTAGATATTATTGAACCGCGAATTGTGCTTACAAAAATTGTAGAAGATGATTTTGGAACCAACATTGGTGGTCAAACCGTTGGTTTGGGAACATCTTTAAATTATGTGATTGGATTTAATAATTCTGGAAATGATGACGCTAATAATTTAACTATCAGAGATGTTCTACCTATTAATATTATTTTTAATTATCCAGCCGATTTAGGAATTTTACCTCCAGGTGTCACAGTTCAAAGTTACAATCCTGGTACAAGAGAAATTATTTTCAATGTTGATAATTCTATTGTAGAACAAGGAGATCCTGTCACTGAAATTCGAATTCATGTACAGGTTGTAGAAAGCTGTGATAGTTTAGCTGATTCTTGTTCAAACATTATAAATAATCAAGCTTTCGCTACTTATGGAGGTATAGAAAACCCAAATTTTATTATTACGGACGATCCAAGTTTAAATAGTAATACAGGGTGTTTAATTACACCTCAAACGACAAATTTTTTAGCAGATTTAGATTGTGAATTTATTGAAAATGTCATTCTTTGTGGAGACACCGTTCAATTAACAGCTGGTAACGGTTATGATTCTTATTCATGGTCCACCAGTCCAACAGGAACGCCTGTCATTGGAACCACTCAAACCATAACGGTTGCTGCAACCGGAACTTATTATGTTTATAATACAGCCATAGCGCCTTGTCAATCCATTACTCAAACTTTTGTGGTAACAAATTATGGAGGAACAACTGTTGCGAATCCTGTTATTCCGTTTGCTGATGAGGTGGTAACCTGTCCAAATGATGGAAAATTATTACCAAATATCTTTTTGTGTGGTGGGAACGATTTCACATTAATTGAAACACAAATTACAGATGCCTCATCCATAATATGGGAACAATTGGACGAAAGTAGTTGTACTCCAGTAACCAATTCAGATTGTGCTAATGAAAATGGTGCTTGTACTTGGAACCAAGTAGGTACGGGTTCAAATTTCAATGCAAATACAGCTGGACAATTTAGATTAACCATCAATTACGAAGGTGGTTGTTTTAATCAGTTTTATTTTAATGTATTTCAAAATGTTTTAAACCCAACCGTTACAAGTAATGATATTATTTGTACCACACCAGGACAAATTACGGTTGGAGGCGTTCCAACAGGCTACGAATATAGTATTGATGGCGTAACGTATCAAGCCAGTAATGTATTTGCGGTAACTGTTGCGGGAACCTATACAATTTACATCAGACAAGTAGGAGCATCAACAAATCCATGTGTTTTTACGGTTCCAGATGTCCAAATTAGAGCGCGAGATTTCACAGTTTCACTAGATGTTGAACAACCACTTTGTTATGGGGATAAGGGTAGTATTACGTTGGCTGCAAATGATGTACTTCCTCAATATTTCTTCTCAATATATAATGGAGCAACACTTGTAAATAGTGTTGGGCCTATTACTGAAAATAATTATACGTTTTCAAATTTAAATCCTGGAACTTACACCACTTTAGTTGAAACTGAAGATGGGTGTACCCATACAGAAGATGTTGAAATTATAGAGCCACCTTTATTAACTGCCACATCAGCACTCACAGTTCCTTTAACCTGTGCGGATGGAGAAATTACTGTTTATGCAAATGGTGGAACACCGCCTTATTTTTACTTTGTTAACAGTACAACCGTATTTCAAACTGTTCCCGAAATAGTTGTAACGACTCCAGGTGTCTATAATATTACGGTGATTGATTCTAATAACTGTGAAGCAACAACGTCTATTTCTGTCGATGCTATTTTAGCACCAGATTTTACAGTCGTTCAAACTAATATATTATGTTCAGGTTCTGATTCAGGATCTATTACTGTTAATGTTACTAATACTAATGGAAACAGTTTAATGTATAGTATTGATGGAGGCGTTACTTTCGTAAATTCAAATGTATTTACAGGATTGGCTGCAGGAAATTATGACGTGGTTGTTCAATATACAACTGGAACGAGTGTTTGTATTACAGATCCACAAACCATTACGATTACGGAAAACGATCCATTAACTGGAACAGTAACGTTAACGACTCCATATTCATGTATAAGTAATGGAGAAATTACTGTTTCTGGCGTAACAGGAGGAACGCCACCTTATACCTATAGTATTGATGGAACCACGTTTCAAAATGGAACTGTTTTTACTGGATTAACGAACGGGACGTATACGGTTTCTGTTCAAGACGACAGTGGATGTGTTTTCATTGCTGCTCCAATTACAATCGAAGATTTAAATCCACCAACAGATTTAATGTTTGATAATTCGCCTTTAAGTTGTCCGTTGAATACCACAACAATAACTATTACAGGAACGACTGGTGGTTTTGGAGTTTTAGAGTATCAAATTATTGCACCTGCTTCAGAAGCTACACCTAATCAAACCTCTAATGTATTTGCTGGTTTAGCACCTGGAACCTATACGTTTCAAGTTACGGATGAAAATGACTGTACTTATTCAGAATCGTATACGGTAAATCCACTACCTGCCGTGTCCGTTGTTGGCCAAACCATCAGTAATGTAACATGTTTTGGAGATTCAGACGGATCCATTCAATTTACCGTATCTGGTTCAACAAATTTCACTTATACTATTAATGGCGGATCCGGAATTACAGGAACGTCTCCTATAATTTTAAATGGTTTATCAGCAAATACATATACTATTGTAGTAACTGATACAATCACAAATTGTGAAGCTACGGCAACATTAGCTGTTGATGGCCCAACTTCAGCTTTAAGTATTTCAACAACTCCGAGTCCAATTACCTGTAATGGAAGTGGACAAGTTGTTATTACTGCAGTAGGAGGTTGGGGAGGAAATTCCTATAGTATTACATTACCAGATGGCACGATTATTCCTGCTCAATCTAGTAATACGTTTGTGAATTTGTCACAAACCGGAACCTACACGGCTACTGTAACAGATACCCAAGGATGTTCAGTTTCAACAACTTTCGATTTAGTAGTTCCAACAAATCCAACAGCAACTATTGCTTTAACTTCTGATTATTGTTATGACACTACAAATGCAGCAACACTGGAAGTGACAGCGTCTGGAGGTTTACCACCTTATCAATATAGTATTAATGGTGCTCCTTTTACTTCAAATTACATCTTCAATAATTTAGTTCCTGGTACCTACACTATTATTGTAAGAGATGCGAATGGATGTACATTTACATTACCGGCAGAAACGATTTTACCTCAATTAACAATAAGTACAGTTGTTACAAAAGATTTAGACTGTACTACATCTCCTGATGCAATCATTACAGGAACTATTTCTGGAGGATATGCGCCATATACCTATGAAGTATCTATAAATGGAGCAGCTTTTACAACTTTAGGAGCTACAGGTTCTCCATTTACGTATACAACCGCTGTGGATGGAACGTATCAATTTCAAATAACAGACTCACAAGGTTGTTCTGCACTTTCAGCTGTAAATACCATTGATGTTATTACGTTACCTGAAATACTTTCGGTTACACAAACGCAACCAATTTTATGTTCTGGTGATTCTAACGCAGCTATAGATGTTGTTATCAATACAACTGTTGGTGAACCCGTTTATGTTATTAATGTCTATAATACAACTACTGCTGTTGATTATGGTACTCAAACTTCTGGTTTATCAGCTGGTTCTTATACCATCACATTAACAGATAACAATTCTTGTACAGATACTGAAACCATAATTATTGCAGAGCCAACACCAATTAATGTAACCTACCATGCAGTAGATATTACTTGTGGACCAATGGGAGTATCACAAGGGTCAGTAATTGTTGATGGTGCATCTGGAGGAACACCTCCTTATAACTATTTTGTAACGGGTACCAATGGATATTCAAACTCTGAATTAAATACAACAGGTTCAACATCAATAAGTTTTGATGTCGTTGATTTTGGTTTATATCAAATTAATGTGGTAGATGCTAATGGTTGTTCAATATTAGTTCAAGATGTTTTAGTTGCATCACCACCAGACGATTTAGATATTAATATTACGGCAACTGCCGACTGTCTTTTAGGAGGTGAAGCTATTGTAACTATTGGAACGACTTTAATTAGTCCTGGACCTTTCTTTTTTAGTATTTATCCAGCAACGGGAACAGCTCCTGGAGGATCATGGATCCCTGAAGGACCTCCAGGCAGTGCTACTTTTAGTAATTTAATACCAGGCGTTACGTATACGTTTATTGTTTTCGATTCGTCAACAGGTTGTAGTTATTATGAAGTGGCTACAAGTCCAATACCAACCAATTCAACATTAACCGCTACAGCAGTTACAGCTAATAATATTACCTGTACAGGAAGTGCAGATGGAAGTGTATCCTTTACTATTAATAGTACATACGCCTCCGCAACAAATGTGACTTATGAAATATTTGACTCCTTTACATTAGTAACAACAGGAATAAGTGGAACTGGATCAGTTCCAGCAAATGGTTCTTTACCAATCACTAATTTAGGGCCATTACCTTTTGGGAACTTTTTTGTTTTAATAAGCGAAACCTCTGGAGCTAATACTGGATGTAGTGTGGTTACGGTACCATTTAATATTACTGAATCGGCTATAGAATTAAGCATAACAGCTACTGTAGACCAAAATGCAAATTGTACTCCGAATTCTGGTGTTATTAGCGCAATAGCTTCCAATGGAACACCGCCTTACATGTACCAAATTACGACTACGGCAGGTGCACCACTTGCTACCGATCCTTCTTGGGCTTCCGCAAGTACTTTTAATATGGACGCGAATAGTTATTACGTGCATGTAATGGATGCTTATGGTTGCATTAGAACAACACCAGTTTTAGTATTACCAATGGATCCTACACCAGTTGTGAACGCTGTTGTAAATAACCAATGTGATACAGCTGAAGGTGCTTTTGAAATTGATGTAACTATACCAACAGCAGGTATGCCACCATATACATTTAGTATTGATGGAGGCGCATTTCAAACGCAAACAGTACCATTTACGATTCAGAATTTGAACTCTGGAAGTCATACTATTGAAGTGAGAGATGTAAATGGTTGCGGAAACTTGGTGACTGTAGATATAGAAACGCCTTTAGGAATTACACCAGCCGTTACAGGAATAACAACTTGTTCCGATGATGATGGTGAAATTACAGTAACAGCACAAGGAGGAACCGGAACGTATACGTATAGTATTAGTCCAAATCCTACTTCGATAACTTTATCTGGAAATGTGTTTTCTGGAGTTCCTTCGGGAACTTATACAGTAACTATTACAGATTCTTCAACACTTTGTACTGAAGACGCAACCATCACGTTAGATGCAGCAACTCCTGTAAGTTTTACAACATCAGTAACAGATGTTAGTTGTAACGGAAGTAACGAAGGTGTGATTACCATAAATTTAGATGCTGGAAATGACAACCCAGTTTATACCTACGAAATTACGGCTCCAATAGTTGTGGCACCTCAAAACTCGAATGTATTTACAGGATTGCCTGCTGGAACATATACGGTTCAAGTAAATTCAGGAAGAGGTTGTTCAAATACTATGGATGTAATTGTTGGAGAACCAACTTTATTGAACGTATCTGGAATTGCTACTGATTTTGCCTGTGCGGCAGATGGCTCTGTCACTACGTCAATCTTAACCATTACTGAAGTAGGAGGAACCGCTTCTTATACGTATAGTATAGATGGTACCAATTATTTCACATCTAATATATTCAACATTGTTGATACAGGAGCTAACCAAACCATTACTATTTATGTAAAAGATGCTAATGGATGTATAGCCTCAAATACGGTTAATGTATTACCATTACCAACTATAACTTTAGCAACGGTTATTGAAACAACTCCAATTGATTGTAACAATACTGGTTCTATTGAAATAACTGTTACTGGAGGTTCAGGAAATTTTGAATATCAAATGTTGCCAAGTGGGACACCTCAAGCTTCAAATGTATTTACTATTTCTATGCCAGGCGAATATTATTTCTTGGTAACCGATTTAGATACAGGATGTAGTATTGCAACTGCTGCTTACACAGTTTCACCATTTAATTTGATCACAGCCACAGCTACAGCTACTTCAGCCGTTACCTGTTTTGGCGATACGAATGGTGCCATAGAAATTAATGTGACGGATTACACAGGATCTTACACCTACGAAGTTTTTGATAATTCAGGAACATCCGTTTTAGGACCAATTACAGCTAATACAACTACAAATCCACAAGCTATATCAGGTTTATCAGCTGGAAATTATACGGTAGAAGTTGCTGAAACAGCCAGTCCTTTCTGTACAACGACTACGAATGTTGTTACAGTTACGTCACCTACAGATCCTTTAGCAGTTGTTGCTTTAGAAACGTCCAATGTAACGTGTACTAACGATTTAGGAACTATCACGGCTACTGCAACAGGTGGTTGGGGATCCTATCAATATGAATTAACAGGTGCTGCAACCGTAGCCTATTCTTCTAATAATACGTTCGACAATTTATCAGCTGGAACCTATACGGTAAACGTTATGGATGCTGGTGGTTGTATAGCTTCAGACACAGTTACTTTAGATATTCCTACACCAATTGATGCAACCGTTACGCCTAGTGCTACTTTGCTTTCTTGTTTTAATGATGCGAACGCAACCATAACGGTATCCGCAATTACTGGTGGATCAGGAAGCAATTATTTATATACCTTGAATATGTTATCACCAACAGCAACGTCTTCAGGGCCTCAATCTTCTCCTGTTTTTGGAGGTTTAGGAGTAGGAACGTATCAAGTGGTTGTAACAGATGCTTTCAGTTGTGACTTTACTTCAGCGGATATTGTTATAACGCAACCAACTCCAATTCAAGCGAGTTTGGTGAAAGAAACATCGCAGACATGTTTAACGGAAGCTACATTAACGTTGAGTGCTTCCGGTGGAACAGGAGCTTATTCGTATAGTAATAATATATCAATGTCACCAATTTTAGGTTCGTTTGCAACATCCACAACGTTTGCAGTTCCAGTTGGAACTCATGAATACTATGTGCAGGATGCAAATGGTTGTGTGGCTATTGTTTCTAATGAAATCACAATTGATCCGTTGCCAGATTTAACCCTTAATTTAGCATTGGAAAATGCGGTAATTAATTGTGCTGGAGATGCAACAGGTGTTATTGTCGCAACAGCCCAAGGTGGTCTTGGAAACTACATTTATACATTACTAGACACACTTGGAAATCCTATTCCAGCTACGCAAAATAGTCCAGGTGTATTTACCGAACTTTATGCAGGTATCTATGTAGTTCAAGTTGCAAGTGGCGATTGTTTAACAACAAACGCTCCAATTACTATAACAGAACCTACCGAACAATTAATAGCACCTTATACAGTTACAGATGTAACCTGTTTTGGAGCTAATGATGGTATTATTGTCATCAACGCTTCAGGAGGAACTGGAAACATTCAATATGCTATTTCACCACAATTAAATCAGTTTTTCAATACCAATGTTTTTGAAGACTTGGCACCAGGGAATTATGAAGTTATTGTGCAAGATGAGCTAGGATGTTACCTAACATTGAATATCACTGTGGACGAACCAAATCCAGTATTCATAACTTTTGATTCTTCTACCGTCATGGAAGAAATTTGTGAAGGTGATTTGAATGGCGAGTTCAGTATTGAAATTTCTGGTGGTACACCTCCTTATTCGGTAAGCCTTGATAATTACAATGGACCTTATACTACAGGAACTGCAGGTCAAACAGAATTTGATTTCACAGGATTAGCTGGTGGAGAACACACGGTATATGTACGTGACAGTTCAGGCTGCGATTCGGAAATGATGATTCCTTTCCCTGAATCAGTAAGACTAAATCCTATCGTTGAAATTGAATATGCCTGTGTGAATAATGCGTCTAGTAATACTGTTACGGTTATAGTTGATGAAAGTGTTACGAATCTAGATGATGTTGATTTCTCATTAAATGGTGGACCTTATCAAGCTAGTAATGTGTTTATTGATGTACCACCGGGAATTGGACATTATATTGATGTGCAGCATACAAATAGTTGTGTTAAGAGAACGGATCTTTTCGACATTACCACATTCGATCCTTTAACACTTGTTTTGACCGACGGTGTAATCAATGAAATTATTGCAACCACAACGGGAGGTTCAGGAGATTATAATTACACATTTAATGGTCAAGATTATGGCAGTACCAATGTGTTCTATATTTCGGAATCTGGAACTTATACGGTAACAGTTACAGATACGTTTGGCTGTGAAGCAACAGCAACGCGATATTTTGAATTTGTTGATGTGTGTATTCCTAATTACTTCACACCAAATGGCGATGGTGTACAAGATGGTTGGGGACCAGGATGCTCTATTCATTATCCGAATCTTGATTTTGATATTTTTGATCGTTATGGTCGTAAAATAGCAACCTTAAGAATAGGTGAAAAGTGGGACGGAAAATATAAAGGAAAAGAACTTCCAACAGGAGATTACTGGTATGTTGTTAGGCTTAATGATGCCAATGATGATAGAGATTTTGTTGGTCATTTCACACTTTACAGATAAACTAAAAGGGATTATAAATTTTAATACGATTCAAAATGAAAAAACTAATTATATATTCTCTTTTCTTAATCATAGCTCAAAGTTATAGTCAAGAATTAAATTTACCCGTTTTTACGCAGTATTTGGCTGATAATCCATTTGTGATTTCTCCAACCTACGCAGGAATTGGAGATAATCTTAAAATTAGAGCCAATGGATTAACACAATGGGTTGGAATAAAAGGTGCACCAGATAATCAATCGGTATATGCCGATTTTAGAATAGCAAGTCGTTCAGGTGTTGGAATATCGTTGTACAATGATAAGAATGGATTAACGGAACAGAAAGGACTGAAAGCGTCATTTGCGCATCATCTTATTTTAGATTATTACTCCAAGCAATATCTATCCTTCGGACTTACCTATAACTTAAATAGTTTTAGAATTGCTATTGAAAATTTTGAAACCAATTCAGAATCACAAGTTATTGATTCTCGTGTTACGGATGATAGAGCTATTTCAAATAACAACTTCGATTTAGGTGTTTTATATAGAAACAAAGGCTTCTATTTCAGTTTTAATGCGAATAATATTCTACCCAAAGACATTGATAATTATTTAGGAATAGAGCCAGACTTACTTCTGAATTATCAGATTTATTCAGGTATAATACTTCAAAATCCGAGAAATAAAAAGGTAGATATTGAACCTTCTGTCATGTTTCAATATTTTGCTAGTGATAAGCGTTCAAGCACTGATGTTAATATAAAAGTTAGAAAATTTGATAGAAACGAAGATTATTTTTGGGGAGGCATCTCGTATCGTTTTCTGAACGATCAGTTTTTTTAATCCCTTAAATTTAGGACCTATGGCAGGACTTAAAAAATCTAATTTTTATTTTGCCTATGCTTATCAAATAACTATAAATGATTTAGCTGGCTATAATTCAGGAACCCATATGATAACCATTGGTTTCGACTTCTTACAAGGAATAAGTGATTGTCCATGTACAAAATCGCCTTTACATTAGAGAAACAGATGTGATTTAAAATAATCGAAAACTGATAATTGTCATTTCAAATATGCGTTTCAAATACTATCTTGTAGGTTTAAAATAGAAACGTAACATGAGACGAATATTATTAACAACCGATTTTTCAGAAAACTCTATTCATGCTATTCAGTATGCTCTGGAATTATTTAAATACACGGAATGTAAATTTCATGTGCTTCATGTGGTAAAATCATCGACATTTATTTCTGATGATTTAATGCAGAGTGAACCTTCGGAATCCCTATATAGTGAGCTAATTGCAGATGCTAAAGTGGAATTAGAAACACTTTTAGAAACCTTGCAAAACAAGCATAACAACCTCTTACATACTTTTGAACCTGTTGTAGATTATGATAATTTAATTGGAGCAGTCAACCAGATTGTCGAATTAAATCATATAGAATTGATAATCATGGGAACCAAAGGTGCTACCAATTTAGGTAAAATCATTTTTGGAAGTAACACCTTACGTGTTTTTCAGCGTTGCCATATTTCAGTTTTAGCTATTCCAGCGGCTAGTCCTATTAAACCGATTAAAAATGTGTTATTTACGACTAAATATCAAACTAAATACAAACTTAAAGATTTGAGTATTTTGATTGATTTAGCCGAACATTATGACTATAAACTAGACGTGCTTCATATTACCGAACAAAAAAATATTGATAGCAAACAAAACCTTGTACAACAAGAATTGGCTGGATTTTTCCAAAATATTAATCACCAGTTTGTTTTAAAATCGGAAACAACCTATTTAAAAACAATTCAAGATTATATCAAAAATCATAATATTGAATTATTCGCCATGATGCGGAAGCAACATAGCTTTTTAGAACATGTATTTCTTACCCATAAAACAGAGCAAATTGCAAATAATTTGGAATTGCCATTTTTAATGTTAGCGTATCATGATTAAATTTTTAGGTATTTAAAACAAATTATATTTGGTGTTTTCTTTTAGGTATGATTTCGTATTTTAAATCATAAATAATTATTAAAAAGATAGTATTATTTTAATCTAAAAAATCAAACTATTATATTTGAATTATTCCAGAATAATAATTAAATAGACTTTTATGATAAAACAAGTACTACTGACACCATTTCAAAAATTTGTTAAAATAGAAAGTTTCAGTGGTATTTTGTTGTTGCTAGCTACAGTAGTCGCATTGGTTTGGGCCAATTCAGGATATAGCGCAAGTTATCAAGAATTATGGCAGTATGATTTAGGAATTGTGACCGAAACGTTTGAGTTTAAAAAACCATTAATTCTTTGGATTAATGATGGTTTGATGGCTATTTTTTTCTTTTTAATTGGATTAGAAATTAAGCGTGAATTATTAATCGGTGAACTAAATTCCATGAAAAAAATAGCCTTTCCGCTATTTGGAGCGTTAGGAGGTATGATTGTTCCCGTTTTATTTTTTATACTGCTAAATCAAAATCCAGAAACGTTAAAAGGTTGGGGAGTTCCTATGGCAACTGACATTGCCTTTTCATTAGCTGTATTAAATGTGCTTGGCAAACGTGTTCCTTTAAGTTTAAAAATATTTTTAACAGCTTTTGCCATAGTTGATGATATTGGAGCCGTTTTAGTTATAGCCATTTTTTATAGTGGCGCAATAAATACAACCTTATTATTAATAGCAGCAGCGCTGTTAGGAGTTTTATACTTTGCATCTTTTAAAGGTTATTATTCTAAATTTTTCTTATTTCTAATTGGTACTGTTGTTTGGTTTTTATTTTTGAAATCAGGAGTACATCCAACTGTAGCAGGTATTTTACTGGCATTTTCTGTGCCAGTAAGACAACGGATTTATACCGAAACATTCTTGAACAATTTGGAAGATATTTATTACAAAATTAAGAGTTCAGCCATATCTCAAAAACCAATACTGTCCAAAGAACAAATAGAACATATTGATTCATTAGATGATTGGACTAGTAAATTTCAATCTCCATTGCAACATTTGGAGCATAGCTTACACGGTTGGGTAGCCTATTTTATTATTCCTATTTTCGCCCTAGCAAATGCAGGTGTTATGATTAGTAGTAATGTGGAAATAAATATGGCATTAACTACCAATATTATTATTTGTTTAGTGCTAGGTAAAGGAATTGGTATACCACTAGTGGTATTTTTAGCTAAAAAAATGAAACTAATTACCATACCAAAAAACATTTCGAGTTTTCAAATTGTAGGTGTATCGTTTTTAGCAGGTATTGGATTTACCATGGCAATTTTTATTACTAGTCTAGCTTTTATATCAACACCAGAATATATAGATTCTGCTAAAATAGGTATCTTACTTGCTTCCTTAATTTCTGCAATTGTTGGCTATTTAATTTTGCGTTTTAGTCCAATTAAGAGGTGATTCTAGTTTTATTTTTAGACACAAAGATAAACCGTAATAAATTGAAATACATTTTATTACGGTTTTTATTTAATGTGTGAGTTTAATTTATTTTCTCTCTGTATTTGGAATAGAGCATCCTGCAGATTCTCCTTTTTTAAGCCCTAGTTTTAATAAGATAGTTTCTAAAAGGCACCATTTTGTAAAGGCAGATTGAATTAAATTAGCACCAATAAATACCGTAAACCACATCCAATTTGGGTTTACATAAATGGTTAATACGACACTTAATATAACCATAGTGCCAACAATGACTCTGAAATATGTGTTTAACATGTTGTTTGTTTTTTAAAGTTTATATAAATTTTTCAATAGGTACAACAACCGCTTTTATTGGGTTGAAGGTTTCTAATTGTGCATTAAATTCTTTGATGAGTTTAAAGAGTACTTCTATATGTTCATCGTCCGTAAATGAAAAGAACAAAGCCGATTCATTTCCACCACTAACAGCAGGAAACCAATTAGAGGTTGATAGTAAACTTGGTGCACTTTTGTGACCATCAATATCAGAACTACTAAAATTTTCTATTTCTGCTTTTTTGAAGAGTTCTAAAACATCCTTTTGAAACGCTTCTACTGCTGTAGCTATAACTAATTTCATTTTGTTTATGTTTTTTTATTATTGTCGGTTCGAGTAATTCTGAATACTTTCGGAATTGTATCGAGAACCTGTAAAACTTTTCGATACAATTTTTTCGTTCCTCAAAAACTACTCGAAGAGACGGAATATTATTTATAATTCTTCTTTTCTATCATATAATATACCAATGGCACAACTAACAAAGTCAAAACTGTAGAGACAATAGTTCCACCCATTAATGAAATGGCTAAACCTTGGAAAATTGGATCAAATAATATGACAAATGCTCCAATTACAACCGTTCCTGCTGTTAATAATATTGGTGTGGTTCTTACTGCTCCAGCTTCTATTGCTGCTTGTTTAAGCGGTACACCTTCTGCTGTTCGTAGGTTAATAAAGTCAATCAGTAAAACCGAATTTCTTACCATAATTCCTGCTAAAGCTATCATACCAATAAATGATGTGGCTGTAAAAAATGCACCCATAATCCAGTGTCCTAAAATAATACCAATTAGGGATAATGGAATAGCAACCATCATAACAATTGGTGCTTCAAAGTTTTGAAACCAGCCTACAATTAAAATGTAAATCAAGATGATAGCGCCTAAAAAGGCAATTCCTAAATCTCTAAAAACTTCTAGAGTAATTTGCCATTCACCATCCCATTTTACGGTATAATTATCTTCGAAATCTGGCTGACCTAAATACATTTCATTAAGTTCATAACCCTTTGGTAATGGTATTTCTTTTAGTTTGTCTTCCATACCTAAAATGGCATAGGCAGGACTTTCTAACTCGCCAGCCATATCAGCTAAAACATAAACCACACGCTTTTGGTTTTTTCTGTATATGCTTTTTGCTGCAGTTGTTTCACTTATAGTTACCAAATCAGCAATAGGAATTATATTTCCTTGTTTAGATTTGACTTTCAATTGTGAAATATCTGTAATTGTTGATTTTTCTTGCTCGTCTAAACTTAAAACCAAACCTACTTGATTACTCGCATCCTCATCATATAAGGTTGTAATGGCTCTATTTGATAATGCCATATTCATCGTGTAAGCAATTTGTTGAGGTGCTACACCATACAACATGGCTTTCTCTTTATTGATTTCAAATTGATATTCTGTTTGATCATTTTCAACCATCCAATCCACATCAACCACATCGTCCGTGTTATTTAAAATGTTCTGAATATTACCAGCAATTCTCATTTGCTCTTCGTAATCTGGTCCGTAAACTTCAGCAACAATTGTTGATAATACTGGAGGTCCTGGTGGAACTTCAACTAATTTCACATTCGCATTATATTTTGCTGCGATTTTTTGAATATCTGGACGTAACAATTTAGCGATATCATGACTTTGCGCAGAACGCTCACCTTTATCAATTAAATTGACTTGAATATCGGCCATATTACTACCTCCACGTAAATCATAATGACGCACTAAACCGTTAAACGTAATAGGAGCAGAGGTACCAACATAATTTTGGTAGTTTACCACTTCTGGACGTGTAGATAAGTATTGCGAAATTTCTTGTGAAACAACCGCAGTACGCTCCAACGTGGTGCCTTCTGGCATATCAATAACTACCTGAAACTCATTTTTGTTATCAAATGGTAACATTTTTACAGCAACCGAATTGGTAAAAAACAAGACCATCGTTCCCATTAAAACAGCGAATGTTCCTAATAGAAATAACCAGCGCTTTGTTTTGTTTTCCATTAACGGACGTTCAAACTTGTTGTAGACTCTGTATATAAGCGTTTCTTCTAACGGTTTTTCTACTTTTTCAACTTTACCTTTCTTATCTTTTTCTCTTAAGAAAATTAAACCTAAATAGGGTGTAATCGTTAAAGCTACAAACAGAGATAAAATCATGGCAATGGATGCACCAATTGGCATAGGAGCCATATATGGACCCATTAATCCTGAAACAAAAGCCATTGGTAAAACTGAAGCAATTACTGTAAATGTTGCCAAAATGGTAGGGTTTCCAACTTCGTTAATCGCATATAATGCGGCTTGTTTAAAAGGAAGCCGTTTCATTTTAAAGTGCCTGTGCATGTTTTCGGCAATAATAATAGAATCATCCACGACAATACCTGTTACAAATACCAATGCAAATAAGGTAATGCGGTTAAGCGTATAATCCATCAAATAATAACTCAACAACGTTAATGCAAACGTAATGGGAACCGATAAAAACACCACCAATCCACCACGCCAACCCATAGCGAGCATCACAACAAATGTTACTGCTATGATAGACCCAATAAGATGCCATAACAATTCAGATACTTTATGTGAAGCTGTTTCACCATAGTTTCTAGTGATTTCAACCTTTACATCATCAGGAATTAATGTAGTACGTAAATGTTCAACTTTATCAATAATAATTTCCGACAGTTTCATGGCATCAGCACCTTTGCGTTTAGCAACAGAAATGGTAATCGCTGGATATTCCGATTTATAATCCGCAGATTTTACACTGCCTTTTCCAAATCCAAGACTCACATAATTTTGAGGTACTTCTGGACCATCAATAATTTTAGCAATTTGCTTTAAATATATTGGTTGGTTTTGTTGTACACCAACTACCAAGTTTTCAACATCTGTAACCGTTTCTAAAAATTTACCTGTATTAATTAAGAATTCGGTATCATTTTTATCAAAACTACCAGCACTTAATTGGCTGTTATTTGCTTTTATCATTTCTGAAACCGACAAGAAATCCAATCCGCTTGCAGCCAATTTATCTTTATCTAAAACCACACGTAATTGACGGTTTCTACCACCAATTTTATGGGTAATAGCAACATCATTTACCTTTTTAATTTCAGCCTCTAATTCTTGGGCCATTTGACCTAATTGGTAGTCATCATAATTTTCGCTCCATAAGGTTAAACCTAGCATAGGCACATCATCAATAGCACGTGTTTTTACTAATGGAAACTTAACACCAGCTGGCATTTGATCCATGTGCTTGTTAATTTCATTGTATAATTTCACAAACGAACGCTCAATATCTTCGCCAACATAAAATTGCACGATAACCATTCCTTGTTCTTTCATAGACGTAGAATACACATATTCCACACCTTTAATATTCGAAATTAATTGTTCCAATGGTTTAATCACACGCGACTCCACTTCTGTAGGACTTGCGCCAGGATAACCTACAAAAATGTCTGCCATTGGTACATCAATTTGCGGCTCCTCTTCACGTGGAATTAAAAACGAACTATATACACCAACTACCATAAATACAATCATTAACAATACTGTTAACTTGGATTGCATAAAGACTTTGGCAATTTTACCTGCGATTCCTTCTTTCATTTGAATTTAATATTTTAATAAGTTGACAAATGGAACTTGCAAATATGATTTCAGTTGAAAACCTGAAATAGATAAGGCGCGTTTCATTATTTTATATTTTTTGGGCGTTTTAACAGGCTATCCATTACAATCTTTTTTTGCCATATATGGCAGCAAAAAAAGGATTTCCACTTCTATCCTTAACGCAGCTTTTTTAGTTATTGAATTGAAATTTTAGCGCCATTAAATAGTTTTCCTTCAGCAGAAACTATATAAGCTTCATCAGCATTCAGGCCAGAAAGCACTTCAACTTGATCGCCAAACGTTCTACCCAATCGTAACCAACGTAATAAGGCTGTATTCGTTTGACTTACCGTGTAAACACCAGAAAGTTGTCCGTTTGTTATGATAGCTTCTGTTGGGACTAAAACCATTTGGGTGTTAGATTGTCTTTCTACAGGAAATTGAACCGTAACAAACATTCCCGAAAGTATGGATGCTTCCGTTTTATTTAAGGCAATCTTGACTAAATATTGTCCACCTGTGTTTTTTGCAGATGTGCTAACCTCAGCCACTTTTCCAGTTAATGTTTGATTAATAGACTTTACTAAAACCGCAACTTCTGAATCTTTTTTAATTTGTGAAATTTCTGTTTCTGGAACCATAGCCATAACTTCAAAATTACCAGGTGATTCTAGGCTTATTAAAGGTATTCCAGGATTAGCCATATCGCCAGATTCAATGTTTTTACTCGTAATAACACCACTAAAAGGTGCTGTAATATTACTATAGGCAAACTGGGCATTAATTTCGTTTTTCATTTGATTGGCAGCTTCTAAACGTGCTTTTGCCATTTCAAAATTAGCCGTCATATCATCCATTTCTTTTTGCGATGCACTATTGTCAGCTAGTAAGTTTTGAAAACGATTATAATCTTTTTTTGCATTATTAAAAGCTGCTGTGGCTTCCGTAATACCAGCATTAACTTGTGCTTTTTTTGCTTGTAAGTCTGCGTTATTGATAGAAACTAATAGCTGACCTTTAGTTACTTTATCACCAACATTAACGTGAATTTTATTTACATAACCCATCATTCTCGTGCTTAAATCAGCACTATTGGAGGCTTGAATTTTCCCGCTAACAGATAAGAAAGGATTATTTCCATTAGCTTCAACCTGACTGGTTTTTACTGAAATTGCAGGCGCATTATCCACAATAGCTTTTTTTGTCTTCACTACCACAACTAGTTAGGAATAATGATGCTATGGTTAACGTTAATAAATATAAGTGTTTTTTCATTTTATTTGTTTTATGTTTTTTCTAAAGTCATGAATAAACATCTTGACTCTTGGTACTTTTCTATTTTTATTCTTTGGTTAAAAATTGTAAATAAGCTTGTGCGTAATTGTATTCAAAAATTGTTTGATAATACTCTAATTGTTTTTGAGAATATTGTGTTTCAGCTGTTAGTAAATCTGATGTTTTTTCAAGTCCTTCTTTAAACCTATTTGTTCTAATTCGTAAAGATTCTTCAGACTGATCTAAAGCCAAGGTCGTTAATGTTAATTTTTTTTTCAGCATCTACTAATGCGCGATTTGCCTTGTTTAATTCTAAATTACTTTGCGATACATATTGCTTATATTCTAGTTTAGATTTTTCTAATTCAGCTTTACTCTTTTGGGCTTTTCCAAAGCGTCTAGAACCTTGAAAAACATCCCAGCTTAATTGTGCTCCAAACAAATAACCGTTGGCATCACCCTGAAACACCTGATCATCATAAAGTTCATAACTTCCAAAGGCATTCAATCTTGGTAAAAACGCCATTTTATCTGCTTTATTCATGGCTTCATATGCATTTGATGCCAATTGCATGGCTTTAATATCTGAACGGTTTTCTGAAACAGTTTTATCGCTAATGATACTTGTTGCGATGGTTAAACTATCAGTTGGTGTATACACCACATAGTTATCATCAGCCATTAAAAAGGACAAATAGTTAGATGCATTTTGCACATTACTTTTAGCCATCTGCAATTGGTTCTGTACTTCCGTTACCCGAACTTCTACGTTCAACACATCTGCTCGCTGCAAGTACCCTTGTTTAAAACTATTATCAGCTAATTTTTTATTCGCATTAGCTGCTTGCAAGGCTTGTTCTAAAACGTCTACACCCTTATAAGCTAATTGCAATTGCATATATGCTTTTTCAACTTCAAAAGTGAGGTAATCGTTTGTACGTTCTGTTTTTAAAGCCATAGCTTCCATTTTGGATTTAGCCGCTTTACGCTGATACATACCATCCACATTGATTAATGGTTGCTGAATTTCAAATTTGGTGGCAAAGTTTTCAATTTGCGATGGATCATTAAGCATGGCAGGATTAAAATCATTTTGTGTTAAAATCTCTTGATTCAATTTAGAGCCAAATGCCATTAACGGGTTTGTAGTTGCAATACCTGTATGACTTGCTGTAATATTTGGTAAAAAAACAGCGTTGGTCTGATTAAAATCTGCTTTGGCTGCATTAAATTCTTTTTCAGAAATTTTAATGGCTGTATTATTTTCTGAAACTTTAAGCAATACGTCTGATTTCGTTATTGGAACCAGCTCTTGAGCTTGTATAGATAACGTGCATACCGCGAGCAGTAGAGATGTAAAAATATAGTTCTTCATTTAAATTTGTAATTTTCTAGTACAAAAGTACAGTTAGAATATATGTTGGTCAGTAACCTTTGTTACAGCAAAAAAAGTAGGCTTTAGAAGTTGAGTGTTTTTTGAAAAGAATTGAATTAATTACACTGTTCATTACCACTAGCTATAATAATATCGTAAGCTGCTTGTGTCAAAAATTGAGGCGTGTAGGTGTCACCCGTATTTTGAATACCAGAAGCAAAACTGCGTAAATGATTACGTGAACCGCATTGCAGTCTGCCAAAAATTGTAATTAAATTGGTGTTTGATGTACTATCGATATAATTTTGTAAGTCAACAATATCTAAATCTTCTATAGTTGCACCTATTTGGAATGCATTTTCGGGACTTACAGCACCATCAATGAAAAATTGATTATAGAAATCTTGCAACTCTTGATTGGCAAATTCGCCAGGAGGTAAAATGGAATAATTAATGTTATTTTGAACTAATTGATTTTCTATAGCATCCATATGCGATTGCTCACTATTTTTAATATTATCAAATTGATTAATGGACCACAGGTCATTTAAATACGTGTAGGTGTCTCTCGCTAACTTTTCTTCCTCTAACATAAATAGTAATGCTTCAATATCTGCTTCGGTCAGTATTTGATTTGAATCTTGATTTTTTCCTTTTTGGATATCATCATCTGCATCACTACAAGAAATTAAAAAAGCAAAGGATAATAGTAATACAAAGAAAGTTTGGATTTGAATGAATTTCAACTTTTTCATGGTGTCTGGTTTTAAGTTTTTGTAAAAGTCAATAATATATTGGAGTATGGCAGCAACTTATGTTACACAAAAAAAGCACCCATTTAAAAATAGGTGCTCTTTACTAATCAACCAATAAAAACTGACCATCACATCAGTTTATCTTTCGAGTTCCTCCATGTCCACCAGCAACAATTATCATTATTTTAATGCTTAAATAAATGTATTTGAAAAACTGGATGATGGGATTCATCATTTTAAATCTTTGATATTTGGAAATTCTGACTGTCATGATCTTATGTTTTTTTTTTTTTTTTTGTAATTAATGAACACTGAATTTACTCTGGAATCAACGTGTTATAAGTTTGATTCCTACTCTGGAATCACTTTAATTAAGTTTGATTCCTACTCCGGAATCAACCTGTTAAGTTTGATTCCTACTCCGGAATCAACCACCAAAATGGTTTCATTTTTGCTTTGTAAATAAAAGTATAATGCAAGGTTAGTTTTAGCCAGTGACCAGCTAAACCAATTTCGCCAAATGTTTTACCTAATTTTCTACCTTGTGTTTTTGGATACTTTTTATAATCTGGAACAATAGGGAAGGTGGTAATACTTACGCCACTTCCTGTGGTTAATCCGTAACCAGCAGAAGCGATACATGCAGCTCCCATATTTCCCATAGAACCTTTATGATGTAAAGATTCTTTACCGTTTTTAATAGTGTCTATAATATTATCAGCCACAATTCTAGCTGTAATACCTGAAGGCATGCCTGTTCTTGGAGGTGCAGGCGTTATATCTGTGCCATTTTTACTCTTTCTAGGTTTAGAAATAGCGTGTGGTGGAGCAAAAGCAATTCCTGGAGCAAAAATGTTTTTATAACTGGGATTTTGATACGTTTCTGGCCAATCTTGAACAGACCAATCTTCATAAGGTTTTGGCGTGTAATCAGCATCAACAATCATAAAACCCTTAAACAATTTCTCGGTTATGTCTTTGTCATTTTTGTCATATGCTTTAAAATCATGACCCGAAAATGAAGGAATTAACATAGCAAAATCATAAGATTCAGTTTTGAACTCTCCTTCTAGGTTTTCGTAGTGTGCTAACCCATCTTCAATTTTATTAACACCAGCACCCAAGATCCATTTAATATCACGATCTTCAAAAATCATTTCAATCATTTCATGGGATTTCATAGTCATGCTTCCGTAGCTTAACAACATGCCGTCCATTCCAAAATCACCTAATTGGTATTCATTGGATATCCAAGTTACTTCAGCCATATCACGCACTTTATGTTTACGCAATTCTTTTTCAACATTTAATATGTATTCAAAGGCAGCGCTTGGCATGTGGATTTGGCATGACCAGTTCCAATTAAAATTTTAGCTTTTTTGCCTTGTTTCATTTCTTGAATTAAGGCGTTTAATCCTTCCCAAGCATGATCAGCGTGCGTATATGTGCACACAGAGTAGATTTTGTTTTTTCCGGGAATTAAGCCTTCAGTAGCTTCAAAATTTAATTTTGGACCTGTTCCGTTTATTAAATAGTCATAGGTTACTTTTTCATGCTGACCTTTTTTGTCGCCAACAACGTATTCAACCATGACATAGGGTTTATTTTCGCTTGAATCACCTTCAGGGTGAAAAGTGATTGCTTTGGCTTGCTTGTAACCAATATTTTTCTTTTTGTATAAAGGTTCTAATGGAAAAAGAATTTTTTCCGATTTCATTCTGCCAATACCAACCCAAATGTTTGATGGAATCCATTGGTAATTGCTGTTAGGTGAAACCACCATAACCTCATGTTCTTTAGGTAATTTTCTGCGTAAATGTGCTGCGGCAACATGTCCAGAAATACCTGCTCCGAGAATAACAATTTTAGCCATGACTTTAATTTTTATTAAAGATAGTTAGCGGATTAAGTTTCTACAGTAACTTTAGTTACTTAAGGATTTTTTTGTGGAGAGATTGAGAATAACTTACGAGTGAAGCTTATTATGATGCGGAGAGCAAGGATTACTTTATGTGGATCCCCAAGAGTGGAATCCTTAACAATCATAGAAACCCAAAAACACTCCGTGTTTATTATGGCTTTTTGTTTTCCATCACTTATGAAAACAAGTTCCCAACGTGCGGGAAAACAAAAAACCCATAACTTTCGTTATGGGTTTCCTTTTGCGGAGAGCAAGGGATTCGAACCCCTGGAGGTGTGACCCTCAACAGTTTTCAAGACTGCCGCATTCGACCACTCTGCCAGCTCTCCAAAGTGTCTCTTCAGGTTTCCCTGAATGCGGCTGCAAATATAGAACCCTTTTTTCATTCTTTCAAATAAAAA
>NZ_JNGS01000014.1:0-21622 GCF_001039595.1 Bizionia psychrotolerans | reverse complement strand
TTTTAAACCTTATTCTGGTTTTTTGTAATCAGCATTTAAGGCATCTAAAATTACTTTTGTCAAGTCTTTACTTTCATCACCATACATAACACTTCCAGCTTCATTGCTGCCTAAAATGTAGGTATATCCATTTTTCTTACCGTAATCTTTTACATAATCACGCACTTTAGTTATCAAGCTATCAATTGTTTGTTGGCTATCTCCTTGAATCGTGCTTTCCTCTAATTGGATGCGCTGTTGAAGCATTTGCTGTTTCTGTCCTAAAGCTTGGTATTCTGCTTGGGCTTGCGCTTCATTCATACCTTGAGCTTTTACCTGAAAAGCTTGTGCTTCTTGTTGAAAAGCTTGACCAATACTATCGGTTCTTTTTTGAAACGCTTCAATTTTAATTTTGAATTTAGCCTCAATATCAATTTTTTCTTGGTAATCATTTACCAAGTCCTTATTATTTACAAAACCAATTTTTTGAGTTTCGTTGTTACAAGACACTATTGTTAATACTAATACTACTAAAAATATATTTTTCATGATTGATTTTTTTATTTTTTTTAAATCGGTGCAAATGTAGTAAAGTAAATAGATTGTTTTTTAAAAAGGCTAAAATATTACATTATAAAAGTAAATTATAGAAAAACAAAAATTAATAGATTTTTTTGATTAAAAAACGGTTATTTAGAATGTGTTTTGAAATCGTTTCAAAAAATTTTAAGCCATATCCATGTTAAGAGTGCTTAAAAGGGCTTAATTCGTCCTAAATTCAGTTTTACGCCTTTTTTATAATATAAATCAACGAAGAATATTCATTAGAACGTCTTGCTGCTCGATTTGATTTGAATCCGATCCAGAATGCTTTGATAAAATTCATTTTTCCCGATTTATATTTTTCCGAAAGCAAACTCACATAAAAGGCATCAAACAACATGGGTTTTGTTTCTAAAACCTTCAAACCATGACTTTCCATTATTTGACTCATGCCCTCTTTTGAAAAATGCCAAAGGTGTCTAGGTACATCATAAGCAGCCCAAAATTTTTGATAGTATTCCGCATCATAACTTTTATAATTTGGTACCGCAATAATTAAAGTACCAGAATCTTTTAAAAGTGTTTTGTATAATTCGATTTGATTCTCTAAATCTGGTAAATGTTCCAAAACATGCCAAAGTGTGATAATTTCAAAACTGTTAAGTATAAAGTTAGAAAGTTCAGTCGCATCAGAAACAGCATTCTTGGTTTTAGCATTAGCTATTTTTCGCGCATCTGGATTCGGTTCTATTCCTGAAATTGTCCAATTACCTTGTAATGCGGTTTGTAAAAAATCGCCTGTTCCGCAGCCAATATCCAATAATGTTTTTTCTGAATTATTAAACGAATTAATTAATTTCAATTTACGTTTTAAGGCAATCGTGCGAACTGCGTGGTATAATTTTTCAAACAGATTTCTTTTAGAATCGGTGTGAGAAATATAATCTTCACTTTTATAATAACCTGGTAAATCTTCAGAATTAGGTTGTGGCATTGTTGCCAAAATTTCAAAATCTGGATGCTTTTCTAATTGAAATATTTCCTTGGAAACGGAATAATCTGGGACTTTAAAATCGTTAATATGCTTCTTCACGTTTATTAATTATATGCATTAAAACCCATTCGAATATCATTCAAATACCTGGAAATAATATACCGATAAAATGAATCTATTTTTAAACAATTTTCATCCGTATCTGTTTTAGCTGTGATGCTAATAAAGTATTTGTCTTTGCCTTTTTTATAAAGTTCCGGATCGTCTTTTTTAAAAATAACATCTGTAAAGTCGATATATTTTGAAGAATCTGCATCACTTAAAACACTAAAATTTATCCAAACACCTTCCTCTTCTACTCTAAAATTATGTGAATTAAAACCTGCTTCATCCGAATATCTATCCCGTAAATATCTTGAAAAAACAGCTGGTTTTTTATAAATTTGAAATGTGAATTTATTGAGTTTAGCAATGTCATCATCTGCGGTTTCATCACCATTTACAATTTTATATCCACTAACATCTTGAACATTTTTAACAGGAATACACGCAGAAAAATTCAAAATTAATAACACAAAAAGCAAGCTAAATCCCTGTGCTATTTTTGAAAATCTAAATCTCATTTTGATTGAATTCTTAAAACGTTCCACGTGGAACATTCCAAAATTAACGTCCTAAATAAACTAATAATACCGAAATATCACTAGGCGAAACACCACTAATTCTAGATGCTTGAGAAATGGTAATAGGTTGAATTTTATTTAATTTTTCTCGCGCTTCCGTACTCATTGATTGCAATCCTGAATAGTCAAAATTCTTGGGTATTTTAATGTTTTCAAGTCTGGTTAACTTATCAGCATTGTTCTTTTCTTTATTAATATAACCAGCGTATTTAACTTGAATTTCTGCTTGCTCAATTTCTTCTGTATCTAAATTATTCTCATTTATATAAGCATCGACACTTGATACTTTTCGCATATCTGAAATCGTGATATTTGGTCGTGCAAAAATTTTAAACATCTTATCTGACTGTGTCATACGAGCTGAATCATTGGCATCTAAAATCGGATTAATCTCTTCTGGCTTGACACTTGTTTCTCTGAAAAATTCGACAAAGGCTTCTGCTTTTGCATGCTTTTCTTCCATACGTTTTAGGCGCTTTTCAGAGGCTAATCCTAAATCAAATGACAAAGGTGTCAAACGAATATCCGCATTATCTTGACGTAACAAGGTTCTATATTCCGCCCTAGACGTAAACATTCTATAAGGTTCTTCGGTTCCTTTGGTAATTAAATCGTCCACCAAAACACCAATATAAGCTTCACTCCGAGTCAAGATAAAAGGATCGCGTTCCTGCACTTTTAAACTAGCATTTATTCCAGCCATTAAACCTTGTGAAGCTGCTTCTTCATAACCTGTAGTTCCGTTAATTTGACCTGCGAAATATAATCCCTCTACCAACTTGGTTTCTAAAGTATGTTGTAATTGTGTTGGTGGAAAATAATCATACTCTATAGCATAACCTGGTCTGAAAAATTTCACATTTTCAAATCCAGCCACTGATCGCAATGCTTTGAATTGTACATCTTCTGGCAGCGAAGTAGAGAAGCCATTTACATAATATTCAACGGTATCCCAACCTTCAGGCTCTACAAATAATTGATGCCTATCTTTATCAGCAAAACGATTAATTTTATCTTCTATAGACGGACAATATCGTGGTCCTAAACTTTGAATGCGACCATTAAACATTGGTGATCTATCAAAACCTTCGCGAAGTAAATCATGCACTTCGTTACTGGTATAAGTTAAATGGCAAGATCGTTGTTTCGTTAATGGTTTTGTTACATCCAAATAAGAAAATTTTTCAGGAACGGCATCACCTGGTTGCTCAACCATTTTAGAGAAATCTAACGAACGACCATCCACCCGAGGAGGTGTTCCTGTTTTCATTCTACCTGATTCAAAACCTAATTGAACAAGCTGTTCTGTGATTCCGGTTGCAGCACGTTCACCCGCACGACCACCACCAAAATTTTTATCACCAATATGGATTAAGCCATTTAAAAAAGTACCGTTCGTTAAAACCACACTTTTTGTTAGTATTTCTATTCCTAACGATGTTTTTACACCAACTACTTTATGATTTTCTACTATTAAACCAGAAACCATTTCTTGATAGAAGTCTAAATTTTGAGTTCCTTCCAACATGTTTCGCCAATCTTCCGCGAAGCGCATACGATCACTTTGTACACGTGGACTCCACATGGCTGGTCCTTTTGATTTGTTCAGCATTTTAAACTGAATTGCTGATGTATCACTGACTATACCACTATAACCACCAAGCGCGTCAATCTCCCGAACAATTTGCCCTTTTGCAATTCCACCCATGGCAGGATTGCAAGACATTTGCGCGATGTTTTGCAAATTCATGGTAATAAGAAGTGTTTTACTTCCCATATTAGCAGCAGCCGCAGCAGCCTCGCTTCCTGCGTGACCTCCTCCCACTACAATTACATCATAAACTTCGTTAAACATGTTTAGTGAATTTTTATATTTTTGATTGTTCCACGTGGAACAATGAATTTATATTTGATCTCTCCTTTTGGAATCTACCAGAATCCCAAAATAAAAAGTCTGCAAATATACGATATATTATGAGATATCTTTGAGTAGTTCTAAATAGTGATTTTCTAGACTTCGCATAGCTTTAGCTTCAGCATCTGATTTGTCCTTGTAGCCACAGTAATGCAAAATACCGTGAACCATTACACGATGCAACTCTTCACTAAAAGCGACCTCATAATCCTGCGCATTATCAGCCACACGTTCTGTGGAAATATAAACATCTCCTTGTATGATATTTCCTACAGTGTAATCGAAACTAATCACATCTGTTAATGTATCATGATCTAAATATTCTACATTTAAATTGTGTAGATAATCGTCATCACAAAAAATATAATTGATTTCGCCTAGTTCAAAATCTTCAGAAGTAATCACACGTTCAATCCAACTTTGAAGGCGTTCCATATTATCAATTTCGAAATCGTTTTCGTAATTAAAACTTATCATTTTAAAACCGTTTTATTGTATACTACAAATTCTTTAGACTTTTTATTATACGCTAAATAGACCATATCATTAGTGATAAAAGTTGCAGATATGTGATCCAAATTTTTATTGTCTTTCAATGTCTCTAAATGCTCTTCCTTGTTATAATCCTTATGCAAAACGTCTACATCTTCATTTAATATGTCTCCAGATGTAGACAGTACAATTTCAAAATAATGCGATTTATCTTTTAAGGAGTATACCTCTTCAGAGCTATTTGGGTTAGGTCCAAAACCACCTGGTCGCGCCATCATTTGCCGTTGCTGCATCATCATTTGATTATGCATAAACCAATGATGAAACCAAAAATTGTTATATTGATATCTTTCCTTATCCACATAATCAGCTCGTAAAACCATAGCGCCATTCTTTGTTTTGTTCGCAGTAATTGTTGGCGCATTAGACGACTTGTTAGCTGATTTTAGGAATGATTCCATGCTTTCGAAACCTGCAGATTTCTTGGTTGGTTTTAAAGAATTTAGGTTTAAATTAGTTTGAGAGCTATCATCCAAATTATAAACATCAATACTACCAGACTTCTTATCTAAACTTAATTTCACCAATTTATTATTGGATACGTAAGATGTACTATTCTTAAAATCTTCATTACTTTTAAATTCATTTACTTGAAAATCAGAAGATTCTTGTTGATTGAGGTTTAAAGTAGAAACTGTTGTGATATTCTCTTTTTCGTTTTCCTCCGTTATGAACAAAACCTCTTCATTACTGTACGCTCTAAGATTTCCAATGGAACCATTTGCAACAAATTCGTCTGTATTAATGGCATCCAATTTCTCTTTACTTAAAGCTTTTAAAAAATCCTTATTATCTGCTTGTTTTTTAACAGTTGTTTCTTTAAAATCTGCAGCATTCGAAACGGTTACAGCTTTAAATGAATCCGAATTTGCGAATAATAAAATACTCGAATTACCTTTTTGAATGACCGACTTATAATCTTCAAAACTATAGCTTTCGGATTTTGTTACAATTCCAGTTTCGATATTTAAATCATTTACAATAATTACTTTGTCCTTATCTTCTTCCGAAGATGTTATTATTGACAAGACATTGTTATTATTATGATAAGACAAGATTTCTGGCGTATCATTAAACTCCAAACTTGCCAATTGCTTAATTTCTCCATTAGCAAACGTTAATGGTATTATTTCAAAAAGTTTAGACTCTTTATTATTAGCCAAAATTAAGTGAAACGTTGAATTGTTTGCCGTATTGCCAGAAAATGTCTGTTCTACTTTGTAATGTTTGGCTAATTTTAACTTGTTTTTTGCAGGTGGATTATTTGTTATTCCAGAAAGAAATACAAATAAAGTTAATACTAAATACTTCATTATTTAATCCTTGTTTTGTTTAAAATACTCTTGAACTTTCTTTTTATAAACGGGTTGCAAAGGTAAACTTTGACGATTTAAAATCTCCGTTGTATTGAAATATTGTTTGGCTGTTGGAATTTGATTATTCGTATTATTCTGAAAATCCTCACGATTCGTCTCCGATTTCCGCTTGGTATCTTCCCCTTGTTGCAAGGTTGCGTTTTCCAGTTTCATTAATTGATGCTGTAAATTCATCATTTTCTGAAGCGTTTGGTTGGTAAATCCTTTATTCAACAAATCCATTTCCACATCTTCCATTTGTTTAAGTATGGCATTTCCAACGCCATTTTTACCTTCTTTTGCTAATTTGTCCTGCAAAGCTTGACGAATTTGTTGTTGTTGTTGATATATCCTGAACAACTCACCTTTGCTAATTTCGCTACCTTCACCCATTTGGCTACCCTCCTGGTTACCGCTTTGTCCTTCTTTGCCAGATTTGCCATCTTTTCCAGGTTGACCTTCCGCTCCTGGTTTATCCCCTTTTTCTTTTCCTTCTTCACCCTTCTCGCCTTTTTCGCCTTCGCCTTCATCTTTAGGTTTACCTTGCTCACCTTTCATGCCATCCTGCATTTGCTTGTTTAGTTCCTCCTGGCTCATTATAATATCTGGCAAACCTTGCTCTGGTTTTCCACCACTACCTGCTCCAGATGATTGCATCTGCATTTGCATCTGGTTCATAATATCACTTAAAAAATTCGCAAGATTATTAGCAGCTGTTATCGTATATTGTTGATTAGCGATTCCTTGATATAATCTATTTTCCGAAAACTCTTCAAGTGATTTATCGATGTTAAAAAACACGTCTGAAATCTCCTTATTTACAGATTCTGACAACTTTGGCTGACGCAGTGATAAAGCAAACAAACTATCATCAACATGAGAGAAATGCTCCTTTAAATCATTCTGCTTGCGTAAATAGGTAGCATATTCATTATGATTGATTTCAATCCCTTTAAAGCGCTCCATTAAATTTTCTTGATCGAAAGAAAACAGAATCAAATTATCCAAAATTTGACGCAACATCTCTAAATCTTCTTGCATTTGCTCACCACCTCCACCTTGCATGGCCATTCTCATTTTTTCGCCCATTTGCTTCATTTTCTCTGCAGCTTGCTTTTGCTTCTTTTGGGCATTTTGCCGATTCTTTTCAGCATCTTGATCTTGTTTTTGCTCTTCGTTTTCTTGTTTTTCACCTAATTCATCAGAGGCTTCCTGTTGGTCTTTTTTTAATAGATTCTTCCTGTTTTTCGTCATTTGGAACATCCATAGGTTGTTTCAAATCTTGATTATCTTTTTGTAATTCATCTAACGCTTTCTCAAAATCTTCAAACTTTTTATTTAGTTCGTCTTGTTCTTCTTTGGTGTTTTTTTCATCCGTTTCTTCAGATAATTTTTCCTGCTCTTCTGCTAACTTTTCTAAATCTTGTTGGAGCTTTTCTAACTTTTTAGCCACATAATAGCGTTTGGTTAATTCCAGCAATTGTTCTAACTTCGTTTCTGATTTTTATTTTGTTTTGCTAATTCCTCTAATTTTTGAGTCAGTTCCTCTTTGTTTATTTTTTCTTGCAATTTTTCCAGCTCCTCCAAAAGTTTTTCATCTTTTTTAAGCTGTTCCTCATTTTCTTTTAATCGCTCTTTTAAATCTTCTTTAAAGGTGTCTTCTTCCTTATTTTCCTTTTGAAATTCTTCTAAATTTTCTTCCAATTTCTTATTGAAATTCTTCATCATTTCCTCCTGTTCTTTTTGTCGTTTCAGGAAATTTTCAAATTTCTTTTTATCATTAAAATTTAATTCAGATTTTTCTTTTTGTGTTTTAGACAATTCCTCAAGCTCTTTTTCACGTTCGCTCATTTTCTCCAAAGATTTATTTAAATCCTTGATAGTTTCATTTTGTTGTTGGAGCTGTTTGTCTTCGGTTTCGTCTTGCGTCAACTTTCTATAGGAGAAAATTTTACTTTTGGTGCTCTTAAAATTATTGATAGCATCGTTATCAAAAACCTGAAAATACAGATCGTAACTCACGCCTCGGTTAGTTCTAAATTGTTTGGGAAAGCGGTTATAAATTCACCTACATTACCAGATGAAATGGGAATAGCTTCTGTTTTAATTTGCTTTTCATCAGCGGACGGATAATATACCAATTGCAGTTTCCGTAAACCATAATCATCAGTTGCTTGACCATAGAAATACATGCTTTGTTGGTTGATGCTATCTATTTCCATTTTCACGCGTAACTCTGGATACGCATCTTTAATCACATCAATAGAAAATGCTAATCGTTCGTAATCTTTTAAGGATGTATTGCTAGTTGAAATGGTATAATCAAACGCATTATAAACGGTTTTAGTTAGGTTAAAATCTCCTGTTTTTTCTGACGCAAATTGTAGCGTATCATTTGTATATAAATTGACGTTTTCAGTGGCTTTAGTTTGTAAATTCCAGGACACTTTGGTGCCTTGAGGAATGACGGCATTTCCAGTTCCTGTTAAAATTTCATCTGCTTTATTTACATATGATGGATAATTTAAAACCATCTCGAAACCTAGTATAGATGGCACTTCCGAAACATTTAGCACATACGGTTTTGATGTTACCGAATTGGCAGAGAGCTGAAATTCGACATCAGTTTTCAAGCGACTAAAGGTAAATTCAAAGTCGCCTGTTCCTTTCTGTTGTAAAAAATAGGTTTCATTATTGAAAGTGATTTTAGCGTTTTCAGGAATCACATCACCAACCGTTTTTACTTGTAAAACAAAATCTTTGTTTTCGGTTGCTGTTAGATTTTCATTCACTACAAAAAACTGAAAAGGCGCAGGTGGTTCATAGGCTGTATTATGATTTACAACGCGATTATAACTATCACTAAACCAGTCTATCTGACCTGATATAAAGGACAATAAAATAATAACAATCGGTATGGCTGCATACTTTACATAGCGTAAATTCCGCTTAAAATTAATGGCCAATTTAAAAGGAACAGGCTGTAATTCTTCGGATTTCTGATTGATACTGGCTAACAATAATTCCGATTCAATGCCTTGTTGTTTCAGTTGTAAAACGTTCAACAATTTATCGTTCACCTCTGGAAAATGGGTTCCAATTATTTTGGATGCTTGAACGTAGTCAATCCCCTTTTTTAGTTTGAATAAATGCGCTAACGGAATGGCAATAAATTTGATAAATAAGCCAACTTCAACCGCAATAAAAGTCCAAAACAAAGCCGTTCGTGCTGTTGTATTTAACCAAAAAACATATTCTACAAAAAGCGTTAATAGAAAATACAGAAAGCCAATAGCAAAAAATAAGATGCTACCTTTTATCAGTTCGTTGGTGTAATAACGCCTAACAAAAGCTTCTAATTTCTGTAAAATTGTATTAAAATGCGTCACGTTTTTTGGGGTGTTTTCCGTTCAACTTACTAAACTACAATTTTTTTGGTCGATAATTATCTATAATTGATAACATTGTGTTAATTTAGAAGGATAAACAGTGTTTTTATGAAAGATTTAAAATATTTAGTGGCTTTTACCATTCCATTATCGGCAATAATTGCCTTATATTTTCAAGGTTACTGGAGTTATTTTACACCTGTTTATGCATTTGTATTTTTACCTATTTTTGAAATGCTTTTACCAATAGATACAGCTAATTATTCAGAAGAAAGCATATCTGAAAAAAAAGTGAATCGTCTGTTTGATTGGATGCTATATCTAAATTTACCTATTGTTTACGGTTTGCTAACTGCGTCATTAATTATCATTTCACAAAGAACTTTAGAAACCTTCGAATTTATTGGTATTATGTTGAGTGTCGGAATGGTTTTAGGTAGCAATGGTATTAATGTGGCTCATGAATTAGGCCACAGGCAAACCACTAACGAACGTTTTATTGCCAAAGCTTTGCTCCTACCATCATTGTATATGCATTTTTATATTGAGCATAATTTTGGACACCATTTACATGCAGCGACCAAGGAAGATCCGGCAACTGCTAGATACAACCAAACAGTATATGGGTTTTGGTTTACCTCAACATCGCGACAATATACTGGTGCTTGGAAAATTCAGAAAAACCTATTATCACGAAATAATCAGTCGTTTTTAAGTGTGAATAACGATATGTTTGGTACCTGATTATACAATTAAGTTATTTACTAACCGTTTTTTTAATATTTGGTTCGGTTGGACTGGTATTCGCTTTTGGTGCTGCTGTGGTAGGTTTTTTACTTTTAGAAACCGTTAATTATATTGAGCATTATGGTTTGCTTCGAAGCAAAACAGATTCAGGACGTTATGAACGTGTGAAGGAAAATCACTCATGGAATTCCAATCACGTGGTTGGACGAATGGTTTTGTATGAATTGACTAGACATAGTGATCATCATTTTAAATCCAATAAAAAATATCAGATTTTAGAATATCATGAGGTGAGTCCGCAAATGCCTTATGGCTATCCAACCTCTATGGTTTTGGCTTTAATTCCGCCTTTATGGTTTAAAATTATGAATAAACGGGTTCCGCAGGACATGATTTTGATGAATTGAAATATTAAAAGAATATTAAGAAATTCATGAAAAACATACTACTCATTTTAATAACACTTTTAACGATTAGCTGTAAATCTCAAAACACTAAAACGCCAGAGCAAATCAACATTTTATTCATTGGAAATAGTTTGACTTATTTCCATGATATGCCACAGACAGTTCAAAAAATGCTGAATGAAACACATCCAGAATTTAAAATTGAACAAAGCACATTTCCTGGGATGTCATTATCAGATCATTTAACCAGCATCATAACTTCTAGAACTGAAAATAGTATTAATACACGACAAAAAATTGAAGGCGAAATAACTGAAACCGAAATAAAGATAGCCGAAAAACAATGGGATATTGTCATTCTTCAAACAGGAACTGTTAGCGTTTTAATTCCAGAAAATCGCGATTTAATAGTAAACATGGCGATTTCTGATATAAAGAAATTGGTACCAAATTCGGGTTGCAAGTTTATACTTTTCAATACGTGGCCATCTAAAAATGAATATCCAGAACAATATTGTTATCCTAGTAAAACAATTGACCCATCAATAGAAAAAGCTTCATGTTGCTCACCCGTTTTAGAAAGTTTAGAACAAGAAACCACGGTTATCAACGAATCATATGACATAGTTGCAAAAGAAAACCATTTGATTAAATCCGATAACGGAACTAAATTTTTTGAAGTGCTAATTCATCATCCTAAAATTGAACTTTACGAAGATGACATCCATCCAAATCCCTATGGTGCATTTTTAAACGCTTGTATATTTTACCAACTGTTGACTAACAACAAAGCAACTGAATTAAAATATAATGGCGATATAGAACCTAAAATAGCCGAATTATTAAAGAAAATTGCGGAATAAATATTCTTGATACTAATTTTACGATTAAAAAATCGTAAAACTCACTCGAATTGACGCACTTCCTCAAAATATAAAACAGATTTCAACCAATATTCAAAAAACCTAACAACCATAAACTGCGCTTTATGTCATTTTCTTTGTGGTTTGTTAATTGCTATTCTATCTTTGTGCTTTCAAAACAAAAAACATGTCTAAACCCGTACGCGTGCGCTTTGCACCAAGTCCAACAGGACCTTTACACATAGGTGGTGTTCGCACAGCACTTTTTTAATTATTTATTCGCCAAAAAACACAACGGAACCTTTATCCTTCGTATTGAAGATACCGATCAAAATCGTTTTGTAGAAGGTGCTGAAAACTATATATTAGAATCCTTAAAATGGTGTGGTATTACCGTTGATGAAGGTGTAAATACCAACGAAAAATTCGGGCCTTACAGACAAAGCGAGCGTAAAGACATTTATAAACAATATGCAGATCAATTGATTGCAAATGGCAAAGCCTATTATGCGTTTGATACCGCTGAAGCTTTAGATGAACACCGAAAAGGTCACGAAGCTGAAGGCAAAACCTTTATATACAACTGGCACAACCGCGAAAAAGGCCGTTTGGTTAATTCGTTGGTGCTTTCTGCCGAAGAAACGCAAGCGAAATTAGATGCAGGTGATGATTATGTGATTCGTTTTAAAATGTTAGATACGGATAATGAAGGATCACATGGAACTATTTCAACAACAGATATAATTCGAGGTTATGTGAAATTTCAAAAAGAAGTTTTAGATGATAAAGTATTGTTTAAAAGTGACGGTTTACCAACCTATCATTTAGCGAATATTGTGGACGACCATTTAATGGAAATTACGCATGTTATTCGAGGCGAAGAATGGCTTCCCTCTGTCCCATTACATATAAGTTTATATCAAGCATTTGGATGGAATATACCAGAATTCGCGCATTTACCATTGATTTTAAAACCAACAGGTAAAGGGAAATTAAGCAAACGTGATGGTGATAAACTCGGTTTTCCGGTGTTTCCACTAGCTTATAAAGATCATCAAACAGGTGATGTGTCTCTTGGATATCGTGAAACTGGTTATTTTCCTGAAGCTGTTGTAAATTTCTTGGCCTTTTTAGGTTGGAATCCAGGAACCGAACAGGAAATTTTTAGCATGGATGAACTGATTGCCGCATTCGATTTAGAGCGTGTGAATAAAGCAGGAGCACGTTTTGATCCTGACAAAACCAAGTGGTTTAATCACCATTATATGCAAGAACAGTATAATGACGATTTAGCAAAAACTTATAAAGAAATTCAACCAGAATTAGCGGATATTGATGTGAATTACGTAGAAATGGTAGTCGCACTGATTAAAGAACGCGCTACGTTTGTAACCGATTTTTGGGAGTTAAGTCACTTTTTCTTTCAAACACCAACCGATTTAGACGAAAAAGCGGTTAAAAAAGCTTGGAAAGACGATTCTCTAGAAATTATGACGCAAGTGGTTTCGGTAATTGATTCTGTTAACGATTTTACGGTTGAAAACCTTCAAACCGAACTAAAAGGTTGGATTACTAAAAACGAAATAGGTTTTGGAAAAGTCATGATGCCTTTACGACTCGCATTAGTTGGTGCCTTACAAGGACCAGACGTGTTTGATATTATGTACTTAATAGGAAAAGACGAGAGTAAACGTCGTATTGAGAATTTGGTGAATACGTTGGGATAGGGTTTTTTCTTTAAGAAAATAGAGGTTAGAAGTTAGAGAATAGACAGTAAGGTTAGATTTTGGTGATTTTGCATTTTTTTGAATGCAATTATATATTACGAAAGTATGGGAATTAGAATTATTTAAAAGATGCCGTTGATCGAAAAGAACTATTTCGCATTAAAATAATTATTACATTCCAAGTAGATAAAGTAAATCGCAAGTTGTTATTATGAAAAAAACTTCTGTTCTAATTTTGTTTTCGGCTTTACTGATATCATGTTGTACTGTCCAAAGCCAAAATGCAATTTTTGAATTTCAAAATAAAGAAAAAAATTGAAAGCTTTTTAGTCCAAAATCAGTTTGATTTTAATAATAATGATATATTCATTTTTAAAGGGTTTGAAGATTTTTTTAAATTTAATAATGATGGCTACCTTATAGAGCCCGTTGTTCATGTATTTGATAAAAATGGTTTGTATTTAGAATATATAAAACCTTCTGAAGTAATTGAAAAACTTTCTAATTTCAAAAAAATTAGAAATAATCCTAAAAAAAATGCAATACATATTGATAGCTGGATAAACGGATTTGTTAACTACAATACCTTACAACCATTTGTAAAACAACAAAATGTAGAATATTATTTTGTGTTGAGTTGGGCTTTATTTGTTAAAAAAAACGAAAATATTGAAGCCATTTTTAAATGGTATGACGTTTTACAGCGTCAAAAATTAAAAGGTGAAAATATTCAAATTGTTTTATTGAATATGGACTTTCAAGATTCTTGGGAGTTATCTACTGAAAAGAAAGAAGATTTACTTAAACAGGCTAATAAATGAAACATTTAATAGTCGTTATTGTGTTATGTTTGAGTTTACCGCTATTCTCACAAAATTATGTGCCAGAACAGAATGAAAATATAAAAATTAGCTATTTACCAATAGAAGAATTACAAAACCAAATAAGCAGCTCTAAAAGTGCTATAAAAGTTATTTATTTTTATAGTAATACCTGTTCAGCCACATTGGAATTTAATCCAATAATCAATGAATTATATTTAAAAAATAAGGACAAATTTGAGTTGTTTGTTATTTCAAGAGAATCTAAAAGAAATCAAGAAGCCTTAAATAATTATCTATTTTACGAAGGCTTATATTTTCCTGTTTATTTAACTAATAAAAAATCATTTTCCGCTATTATAAAAAGCTTATGTTCAGATTGTAATGAAGATATTATGAGCGATTCTAGCTTTTATATTTTGGATGCTGATAATGCGGTATTAGCTCAAAGTCATTATGATTTAACAACGGATGAAAAGAAGAATTTGCTAATAAAACACGTTAAATAATGGCATTTCGAAATAGTAAAACCTCATAAAAGTTTTTTTGAGATTCTTCGCTTTGCTCTGAATGACATTTTTTATTCCGCAATTTTCTTCTAAAACGAAATCATAGCTGTAAACGCCAACATAGACTGGTTTCCTTTAAATTTATTTGGGTTTCCTGTTTGGTCTAAATTGTTATTATTTAATTTATCCAAGGTGTTTAAAAACCCGTAAATATATTGGGCTTTTAGTCTGAAATGGCTAAATCCAGCTGATAAACCAATGGCACCATCCACATTAAAACGGCTGATTTCTTTCAGATCTTTGGCTAATAAATTGGTGTAATTGGCTATCAAATAATTTTCTTGGTTCATGTCATCCAATTCCAATTCGCCATTGTATTGAATCATAGGACCAAGATCAATGGTTAAAAAGCTTCCAATCACTTTCACGTGCATTAATAAAGCAATTTGTGCGGTGAAAATCTTATAATCTATAAATTCCTCATTAGAAAGTAAAATAGGCCTTGCAGCAATTCCTACGTGGTTTTCAGCCAACTGAATGGTGTAACTAACATTATACCATTTATGGGGCAAATCAACCGTTGCAGAAGCTCCAGCCATCCAACCGTTACCTTGTTTGGTTGTGAAATTATCGGTTAATAAATCATATTGGGTAATACCACCATAAATACCAATACCGTTTACAATTTTGTAGTTTTTGGGTTGTGCAAAACCCATGGCAATAAAACTAACACAAATAGCGACTAAAAGAATACCTGATTTTGAGTGTTGCATAATATAAACCTGTTTGTAACAAACCTATGAAAAAAAATCATTAAAATTTCTTTTTAATACATACCGTCTGGTTTCAGGTAGATTTCTTTTCAAATCCATGACTATCTTCAAAATATAGCGTAAATTAGTAGAACCTTTATTAACCTAAATAAAATCAAATTATGGTATTTTTTGTTCCCTTTATATTAGTCGGACTTTTCATTTTATTTTCATCATTTTTTATGGTCAAGCAACAAACTGCTGCCATTATTGAACGTTTTGGAAAGTTTCATAGTATTCGCCAATCAGGCTTACACATGAAAATTCCACTAGTTGATCGGGTTGCAGGCAGATTGAGTTTAAAAATTCAACAATTAGATGTTATTATAGAAACCAAAACATTGGATGATGTATTTGTAAAGCTTAAAGTTTCTGTGCAATATAAAGTGGTTACAGAAAAAGTATATGATGCATTTTATAAGTTAGATTATCCACATGATCAAATAACCAGTTATGTGTTTGATGTGGTGCGTGCGGAAGTGCCTAAAATGAAATTAGATGATGTTTTTGTGAAGAAAGATGACATTGCATTAGCCGTAAAAGCAGAATTAAATGATGCGATGATGGATTATGGTTTTGATATTATTAGAACTTTAGTAACTGATATTGATCCAGATCCACAAGTAAAAATTGCCATGAACCGTATTAATGCAGCCGATAGAGAAAAAACAGCTGCGCAATATGAAGGTGATGCACAACGAATTTTAATTGTTGAAAAAGCGAAAGCAGAAGCGGAAAGTAAGCGGTTACAAGGTCAAGGTATTGCCGATCAACGTCGTGAAATTGCACGTGGTTTAGAAGAAAGTGTGGAAGTTTTAAATAAAGTGGGTATTAATAGCCAAGAAGCATCTGCCTTAATTGTTGTAACCCAACATTATGATACCTTACAAGCTATTGGTCAACACACCAATAGTAATCTAATTTTAATGCCAAATTCTCCACAAGCAGGTAGTCAAATGCTAAATGATATGGTAGCGAGTTTTACAGCTAGTAACCAAATTGGTGAAGCCATGAAAAACAATAAAAAAAATAAAGAAATAGAATAAAGTCTTCAAAACGTAATTTTATACTTTTTTAAGAGGAACATATAGCCATTAAAACTTCAGGTTGAAAACTTCAAAGATTACAAATTTCAATCGGCTTTATGTTCCTCTTTATATTTTTTGATAATATCTTTCAGACTTTCCAAATAATTTTCCAAATCTTTAACATCAATATCCGGATTTTGTTGACTAGGAATTGTCATAGGCATTTCATCTAAATGTTCGAACACTTCTGGATAATTAGTTTCAATATCGCTTGTTAATGTTGAAATTTCGGTAAGTACATCTTTTGCTTTTTTCATAAATCTTATATTTGATTAGAGTGAATATAAGATATTACAAAATCCAATAACCACAAAAGAAATTCTGTTAGCTATTTGTTAATTCGATTTAAATGGATGGCGTTCTTCCCATTGATTTGAAGGGTTCATCAACTTAAAAATATATTTTAAAAGGGTATTCATAAGCCAATTGGTATGTTTTAAATACATAACCATATTTTCAGGCTTGGCACCTACAGAGCTCTTAATTTCCATGGCTGTGCGTGCAAACACTATTGATTTAAACTGGTTATTAATACCATATTCAGCCATATCATATAGCATATTTAAATACAGTTGATGTTTGTAATTATAATCTGAATTGTAGCCTAAAAAATAGGTTTCTAATTGCAATTTGTTTTGAATAAGTGTAAAAAAACCAATCAACTCCGCATCTAAATAATATCCAATCACTTTAAAATTTTCGCCTAACTGTTTTTTGAATTCATAAAAATGATTTTCTGGTAACAAGAAGGTATTTATTTTGGCATTATTAGATACGTTTTTATAAAGTTTATAAAGTGTTTCTGATTGATTTAAAATGGCTGATTCATCCAATTCTTTAGTTACAATTAACTTGGATTTCTTAAGAGCTGATTTATAACGATCGCGATATTTTTTATGTAAATCGGATATATAATCATCAAAATTAGACCAGTGTTCTGGAATTTTCATAATCATATTGGGTTGCACTACCAATTGATGAAAACCCATTTGATTGAGACTATTTTTAGTTTGATGAATCTCATCCGTTAGGAAATAATCTTTCAATAAAATAGCACGAATGGTTTTGTTATAAACGGTTTGAATCTCGTTTTTTAAAATAGAAACTGCCTGTAATAATGTCGAAATAAACTCCTCATTTGATAGCGCATCTGAATTAAAATATATACCATGTTGACCAGTATGCGTTAAATTACCAATCACCAGAATATTGCCTTTAATAACTTTAGAAACTTGATTTTTAAAACGTTCTTGGAAGCAGGAATCATCGTCATTTCGGAACATATCATTTAAATACAATTCCACACGTTGCATAACGGCAATGCCAACCAATTCTTGCTCCTTGTAAAACCCAAAATAATACAGCGAAATATTCTTTGGCGAAGATTCTTCCAATGCTTTAAGATATGCAGATTGCAAAAAAATATCATGTGCAACCAAAGTATCCCAAGCTAGTGGTAATTTTTTTGAATCGGTAAATAGTTTTGTTTCTATCAAAGTATCATGAAAAAAGACTGATTGAAACAATCAGTCTTTAAAAGTATATAATCATTACAAATTAATTCCAAGCACAAACAATGCCACCCATTATGGTTGTACATAATATCCAATATCCACTGTTAATCCAAATATACTTCCAACTTTTACGTTCAAACAAAGCGTTAATAGCTAAAATAGGAAAGACCATTAGAACACCTGCCATAAAACCATGCAAAGTACCATGTTTAAAGGTTCTAAACGTCATACCGTAATCCTCCATAAAAGCTGCATATGATGGTAATGCTTGCGTAGCATCACCTCCAATCATACCCAATGCACCTGTTTGGTGAATGGTTAAAAACTGCAAAATAATAGCTATAAAAAATGAAAATATAAAAGTTAAACCAAAAATGACTGCCATGTTTCCGCCTTTTAAAGATTCGGCAGTTAAACCAGATTCTCGCATCCAAGCGTTTCCAAATGTTTTAGGGTTGTACCAAATAAAGCCCATAATTAAAGGTACAAGCGCAGCAACGGCAATTGCTAAAAAATTAATATCCATAGTTAGTGATTTAAAGATTAGTATTTTAAAGGTAGGTTAAAATTTTTGGTTAATAATTTTACAAATTAAAAAACATAAAAAAAACCTTGAATCATTCTAGAGTTCAAGGTTTTTCAATGTATAAAAATAAATTATTTATAATGCTTTAGCTTCAGCTACTAATAAGTCGTTTTTATCCTCCAATGCTTTTTCAATAAAATCATTGATTTCAGAATTTCTTTCTAATCCATTATCAAGTAAAACACCTAACGTAATCATCGTAATAATTCTGGTTCCTGCTTTTTTTATTGATGTTCCAAACAGCGGTTCTAAATCCTTATATTCAACATGTTTAGCTAATTCCTGAATGTCTGTTTTGGCTTGTTCTCTTTCGGCATCTTTCATTCTATCATACTTTTTCCCGTATGATTTTATCTGCTCAATAGCTGGTCTGTTGTTCTGTTGTTGTGGTTTTTGAGCTGGTTGGTCAGCATCTGTTTTTGGCGCTTGTTTTGCCCAAGTATCACGTAAACCGACAGTTTTATTGAACACTAATTTTTCAGAAGTACTATCATCATCTACATTAAAATAACCCAAACGTTGAAACTGGAAACGATCTCCTATTTTAGCTTCTAATAAACTTGGTTCTACAAAAGCTTCCACAAGTTTTAAAGAATCTGGATTAATGAACTCCATAAAATCTTTAGTAGCATAAGTATCTGGTGCTTCATCTAAAAACAACCTGTCATACTCGCGAACTTCCGCTTTTATAGCATGTTTTATAGACACCCAATGCAAGGTTCCTTTGACTTTTTTTTCAGTATCTTCGGAATAGGTAGCGTGAATTTCAGTAATATTTCCTTCAGCATCTTTCACCACACTTTCGGCTTTGATGATATAGGCATTTTTTTAAGCGTACTTCACCTCCTAATTTCAATCGGAAAAACTTGCTGCTTGCTTCTTCTTTAAAATCATCTTTTTCAATATATAATTCACGCGAAAAAGGGATTTTTCTAAAACCTGCCGATTCATCTTCTTGATTATTTTCAGCTTCTAACCACTCCTCTTTTCCTTCTGGATAATTGGTAATCACTAATTTTATAGGATCTAAGACAGCCATCACTCTTGGCGCTGTTTTGTTTAAATCTTCACGAATACAAAATTCTAAAAGCGACACGTCAATCACGTTATCACGTTTGGCTACACCTACTTTATCAATAAATTGTCTGATAGAATCTGGTGTATAACCACGACGACGCAAACCTGAAATGGTAGGCATTCGTGGATCGTCCCATCCTGTAACAATTCCTTGTTCCACCAACTTAAGCAACTTACGTTTACTCATAATGGTATAGCTTAGGTTTAAACGTGCAAATTCACGCTGTTTTGGAAGCATTGGTAAGGCTTCTGGTTGATATTTATAGACTTGATCCTTAAACCAGTCGTAAAGCTCTCTATGTGGCTTAAATTCAAGCGAACATAAGGAGTGTGATATTTGTTCTATATAATCACTTTCACCATGCGTCCAGTCGTACATTGGGTAAATACACCAATCGTTTCCTGTTCTGTGGTGCGATTTCTTTAAAATACGATACATCAACGGATCACGCATCAACATATTGGGGTGTTGCATGTCAATTTTAGCACGCAACACATGTGAGCCTTCCGGAAATTCACCAGCCTTCATACCTTCGAATAAATCGAGGTTTTCCTCAATACTACGGTTTCGGTAAGGACCATCAACACCAGGTTGAGTTGGTGTTCCTTTCTGTTCGGCCATAGCTTCGCTAGATTGCGAATCGATATAGGCCTTGCCTTCTTTGATCAACGCTACTGCCCAATCATGTAACTGCTGAAAATAATCAGATGAATACAATTCATTTGCCCATTCATAACCTAACCAAGAAATATCACGCTTAATAGCATCTACATATTCCTGCTCTTCTTTGGCTGGATTGGTATCGTCAAAACGTAGGTTTACAGGTGCATTATATTTTTCGCCTAATCCAAAACTAATTCCAATAGCTTTAGTATGGCCAATATGCAAATAGCCATTTGGTTCTGGTGGAAAGCGAAAGCGCAGTGCTTCCTTTTCTAAACCGTTGGCTAAATCTTCTTCTATAATATGCTCAATAAAATTGAGTGATTTTGTTTCTTCAGACATATCTCATGCGTTTTTTTAAAAAACTGCTGCAAAATTACGGAAATATACGCTTGATGTGTTAAAATTTCGGGCATTATTGCGTAATTTTATCAAAAATAATAGACCATGAAACCCATTAATTATACCTGTCCAAAATGTCATAATAAAACCTATCAAGTAAGTGAAATGCGTGCTACAGGAGGTACTTTTTCAAAAATATTTGATATTCAAAATAAAAAATTTACCTCTGTAACCTGCGAACGTTGTACATATACGGAGTTTTATAAAACCAAAACGAGCGGATTAAGTAACGTATTTGATTTCTTTACAAGCTAATGGGAACAATTAAAGTTGAAAATATTCGGGTATTTGCCAATCATGGTTGTTTAAAAGAAGAAACCAAAATTGGTAGCGATTATCGTGTGGATTTAGAGATTAAGGCGGATTTGCAAACATCAGCAAAATCAGATGCCTTGCAAGATACGGTTGATTATGTGTTTTTAAATAAAGTCATTCGTGAAGAAATGTCACAACCTTCCTATTTATTAGAAACGGTAGCTAAACGCATATTAAATCGCATTTTCAAAGAAGATACTATGGTAAGCAAAGCGACAGTTTGGGTGAGTAAAATAAATCCACCTATTGGAGGCGATGTAGAAATGGTAACCATAAAAATGAGTGACAAGCGAAAAAAGTAAAAGTAAGTAGCGAAACACTTATATTTTTTTTACATTTGTGCTCTCTTAAAAAAGAGATTTCTGCTTTGGCAAGAAATATAAGGTGTCGTGGCCGAGTGGCTAGGCTCAGCTCTGCAAAAGCTGCTACAGCGGTTCGAATCCGCTCGACACCTCAAGAAAGAGTTACTAATTTTAGTAGCTCTTTTTTTTTGTTTAATTTTTAAGAAAAATTGAGAAAGGGAGACGTTCGGTTCGTGCTTATTAGCACCTCAAGTTCTCGATAGACAGCTACGTACGTCTGAGCATCGATCGATGTACAGCTACGTACGTCTGAGCATCGATCGATGTACAGCTACGTACGTCGAGCATCGATCGAGTACAGCTACGACGTCTGAGCAT
>NZ_JNGS01000013.1:0-19717 GCF_001039595.1 Bizionia psychrotolerans | reverse complement strand
AAAAATTATTTTAGTTTCTTTTTAACTTCTACCTCATGGTAAGCTTCAATTATATCGCCTTCTTTAAGATCGTTGTAGTTTTTAATTTGCATACCACAATCGTAACCTTTAGCAACTTCTTTAGCATCATCTTTAAATCGTTTTAATGATGACAATTCACCTGTGTAAACTACCACACCATCACGAATTAAACGAATATTAGAATTTCTAAAGATTTTACCAGTTAAGACCATACAACCAGCAATACTTCCAATTTTAGAAACTTTAAAGATTTCTCTAATTTCTGCGGTACCAGTAATTTCTTCTTTAAGCTCTGGAGATAACATACCTTCCATAGCATCTTTAAGATCATTAATGGCATCATAAATAATGGAGTACATACGGATATCAATTTCTTCCTTGTCTGCAATGCTTCTCGCATTACCCATAGGTCGCACATTAAATCCAATAATAACTGCATCAGAAGCCGAAGCTAATAACACATCACTTTCCGTGATTGGACCAACACCTTTATGTATAATATTTACTTGAATCTCTTCCGTTGAAAGTTTCTGGAACGAATCTGTTAAGGCTTCCACTGAACCATCCACATCACCTTTAAGTATAATGTTTAATTCTTGGAAATCACCCAATGCAATACGACGACCAATTTCATCTAATGTAATATGACGTTGTGTTCTAACGGATTGCTCACGCTGTAATTGTGTACGCTTGGTAGCAATTTGTTTGGCTTCACGTTCATCTTCAAATACATTGAATTTATCACCTGCTTGAGGTGCACCATCCAAACCTAATATAGAAACTGGTGTTGATGGACCTGCCAATTTAACCTCATTTCCACGTTCGTCTTGCATGGCTTTTATCTTACCACTGTTTTTACCAGCCAATACATAATCACCAATTTTCAAGGTTCCCGCTTGTACCAAGATGGTAGATACATAACCACGACCTTTGTCAAGGAAAGCCTCGACTACAGTTCCAGAAGCACGTTTATTCGGATTTGCTTTCAGCTCTAATAATTCCGCTTCTAGCAATACTTTTTCTAATAATTCTTTAACACCAAGTCCTGTTTTAGCTGAAATATCATGGGACTGGATTTTTCCACCCCAATCTTCAACTAGCAAGTTCATTTGCGCTAAACCTTCTTTTACTTTTTCAGGATTCGCTCCTGGCTTATCAATCTTGTTGATAGCAAATACAATTGGCACATTGGCTGCTTGCGCATGCGCAATGGCTTCTTTAGTTTGAGGCATGATAGCATCATCCGCAGCAATTACAATAATAGCAATATCCGTTACTTGAGCTCCACGAGCACGCATAGCTGTAAAAGCTTCGTGACCTGGTGTATCCAAAAATGCAATTTTCTGACCACCTTCTAATTGAACTCCATAAGCACCAATATGCTGTGTAATACCACCTGATTCTCCAGCAATAACATTTTCCTGACGAATATTATCTAATAAGGATGTTTTACCGTGATCTACGTGACCCATAACGGTAACAATAGGCGCACGTTCTAATAAATCTTCAGGTTTATCTTCAATTATTTCAATAGAATCTTCGATATCAGATGTTACGAATTCTACTTCATAACCAAACTCATCAGCAACTATAGATAGAGTTTCTGCATCCAAACGCTGATTCATAGTAACCATCATTCCTAGCGACATACATGCCGAAATAATTTGAGTTACTGAAACATCCATCATAGTTGCAACTTCGCTTGCAGTAACAAACTCCGTTACTTTTAATATTTTACTATCTGCTGCTTCTGCCTGTGCGTCTTTTTCGGTTTGCTCACGGTGCTGATCTCGTTTATCACGACGATATTTAGCACCTTTTCCTTTACTAGATTTACCTTGAAGTTTCTCTAATGTTTCACGTACTTGTTTCTGTACTTCTTCCTCACTAGGTTCTTCTTTAACAACATTACGACGTCCTTTTCCAGCGGCTGGTTTTCCTTTAAATCGGTCATTTCCTCCTCTGGCTGGCGCAGTCCCTGTAGATCCTGGCGCACCTGCTTTACTGATACGACGACGTTTCTTTTTAGGGTCTGATGCTGTTTTATTATCCGTTTTTTTCTTCGGCTTTTTAAATTGCGATAAATCAATTTTTTCACCTGCAATTTTTGGCCCAGAAAGTTTTTGATATTGTGTTTTTAAACGCTCATCAACATCGGCATCTGGATTAACAGCTTCTTCTGATTTCGGCGTTTCTGCTTTTGGCGTTTCAGCTTTAGCATCTTCTTTTTTAGGAGCTTCCGGTTTTGACGTTTCCGCTTTAGGTTTTTCAGCTTCTGATTTTTCAGCAGATTTTGAAGATGGCGTGTCTTCTTTTTTTTACTTGAACTTCAGGTTTCTTCGCTTCTACCTCTTTAGGTTTCTCTTCAACTTTAGGTGCAACTTCAGCTTTTACTTCTGGTTTGGCAACTGGTGCTTCCTCCTTCGGTTTCTCGGCTTTTTTCTTGTCGGCATCCAAGTCAATTTTACCTACTTGTTTCGGGCCTGAAAGCGTCGATTTGGCTTTAACCACTTCTGCAGCTTTAGCTTCACGTTCTGCTTTCTCTTTTTCCTTAACCTCAATTTCCTGCTCACGCTGAACACGTAATGCCTCTTTTTCCTTTTGCTTGGCTTCACTAACTTCTTGAGATGCCATTTTTTTATTAGCATCTGTTTGAAATTCACCGGAAAGCACATCAAAAGTTTCCTGAGAAATTTTTGTTGTTGGACGCTTCTCTATATCGATGCCTTTAGAATCTAAAAATTCTACAGCTCGATCTAAAGAAATATTCAGCTCGCGTAATACTTTATTTAATCTAATTGTTTCAGCCATAAATCGCCTTTAATATAACCTAATATATGTTAATCTTCGAATTCTTCTTTCAGAATTCTAATTATTTCAATAATTGTTTCTTCTTCTAAGTCGGTACGCTTCACTAAATCTTGAACATCTTGTTCCAAGATACTTTTAGCGGTATCTAAACCAACTTTACTAAATTCTTTTATAATCCAAGGTTCAATTTCGTCTGTGAATTCTGATAATTCAACATCTTCTTCTGCGCCTTCTCTAAATACATCAATTTCATAGCCAGTTAATTGACCAGCTAAACGAATGTTATGACCTCCACGACCAATTGCTTTACTAACCTCTTCTGGTTTTAATATAGCTTCGGCACGTTTGTTTTCTTCATCAATTTTGATGGACGTAACTCGTGCTGGACTTAATGCTCTTGTAATGTACAAAGGTAAGTTACTCGTGTAATTAATAACATCAATATTTTCGTTTCCTAATTCGCGAACAATTCCGTGAATTCTTGAACCTTTCATACCAACACAAGCGCCTACAGGATCTATTCTGTCATCATAAGAATCTACCGCTACTTTTGCTTTTTCACCTGGAATACGAACCACGTTTTTAACAGTAATTAAACCATCAAATACTTCTGGTATTTCCTGCTCAAACAATTTCTCCAAAAATACAGGAGTTGTTCTAGACATGATAATGGCTGGTTTATTTCCTTTAAGATCTACACTTTCAATAATACCACGAACGTTATCGCCTTTTCTAAAGAAATCTGAAGGAATTTGTTTTTCTTTTGGAAGAATAATTTCATTTCCATCATCATCCAGTAAAATAACAGCTCTGTGACGAATATGATGTACTTCAGCCGTATAAATTTCACCCACTAAATCTTTAAATTGCTTATAGATATTTGTGTTATCGTGTTCGTGAATTTTAGAAATTAAATTTTGTCTTAATGCTAAAATAGAACGACGACCTAAATCGATTAGCTTTACTTCTTCAGAAACATCTTCACCAACTTCAAAATCTGGCTCAATTTTTCGAGCTTCTGATAATGAAATTTCTTGATTAGGCTCTTCTACTTCACCATCTGCAACTACTATACGATTTCTCCATATTTCTAAATCGCCTTTATCTGGGTTAATAATAATGTCAAAATTATCATCATCACCAAATTTCTTTTTAAGGGCATTTCTAAAAACGTCTTCTAAAATCGCCATTAACGTTACACGATCAATTAATTTATCGTCTTTAAACTCCGAAAACGAGTCAATTAACGCAAGATTCTCCATATCTCTCTTTGAATTAAAATTTTATCATAACTTTTGCTTCTACAATATCTTGATAGGCAATTTCTGCCTTTTTTTCTACTGTCACTTTTCCTTTACCTACAGGTTTTGGCTCTCTAGCCTTCCACTCTAAAGTAATGTGCGTATCGGTTGCGTTTGTTAGCTGTCCCGTTACGTGATCTTCTTTTGTTCGTAAATCTAATTCTCTACCAACATTTTTCTTGTACTGTCTAGCATGAACTAAAGGTGCTGTTGCACCACCTGATGCAACTTCCAAAGAGAAATCATGTTCTTCCCTGTCAATATTATGCTCAATGGCACGACTGATAAATACGCAATCATCAACAGTTACACCTTGGTCTCCATCTATTATTACTGATATAGCATTATCTGCTCCCATGGTAAAATCGATTAGAAATAAATCTTCTCGCTCTTCAAGGGCATCATTCAAAAGGTTTTCTACAGTTTTTCTTAACATATTCGGTACAAAAAATTGGTATAAAAAGAGGGGACTTCAGGTCCCCTCATTTATTCTTTTTCTTACAACGCTGCAAATATACAATAATTTAATTGAATTCCATAATGAATGAAATATCAATTTTTATTCTTAAATTTAGGAATTGAAACCAACTACATAAAAAACCATTCAATGAAAAAAATTCTCGTTCCAACTGATTTTTCAAAAGAAGCAGAACAAGCTTTAAAAGTAGCTGCACAATTAGCAAAAGCACATGGTAGTGAAATATATTTACTGCACATGCTGGAGCTTCCTCTAGACCAAGTGGATGCCTTAAGCCAATATAGTGAGTTACCGGAAGCTATGTTTTTCATGAAATTAGCGCATCAAAAGTTTGAAACCACTATGGCTCAAGATTATTTAAAAGGTATAACGGTTCATGAAACGGTAGACTTCAATCAAACGTTTACAGGTATCACCAATACCTGCAAAGAGCATGCTATAGATTTGATTATTATGGGATCGCATGGTGCCAATGGGTTTAAAGAAATGTTTATTGGTTCCAATGCTGAAAAAGTGGTAAGAACAGCTGAAGTACCAGTTTTAGTTATTAAAAATGAACATACTAATTTTGAAATAAATAATTTTGTTTTCGCTTCTGATTTCAAAAATGATAATAAAGAAACCTATCGTCAAGCTATAAAGCTCGCAAAGGCATTAAGTGCAAAAATTCATTTACTTTTTGTAAATACAGCAAATAATTTTGTGACGACTGATGTTGCAAAAGGCCGAATTCTAGAATTTATAGCCGGTAATGATTTTGAGAATTATACCATTTCAATTTATAATGATGAAAGTGTTGAAAAAGGCATCTTGAATTTTTCACATGTTGTAGGTGCGGACTTAATTGGCATTAGCACACATGGCAGACAAGGAATTGCACATTTCTTTAATGGCAGTATTAGTGAAGATTTGGTAAATCATGCAAAAAGACCAGTAGTTACTTTTAAGATTTAAATATCACATTAATCATCAAAAACATAAAAGCCTCCAAGATTTGGAGGCTTTTATGTTTTATTTTTTTAAACAGAACAAAAACATAAATTACTTCAACTATCATGAAACCTTACCTTACAAACAAATGTGCTAAAATCAAAAAATCCTAATCAAATAAATGATTAGGATTCTCTTTAACTAGTTGGCCCACTAGGTCTCGAACCTAGACTCTTTGGTACCAAAAACCAACGTGTTACCAGTTACACCATAGGCCAATCTCGTAATGAGGATGCAAATTTAAAACAATTATTTATTTGCGCAAGCATTTTTTGAATAAAATAATATCTAAAAACTTAACGTTTCCTTAAAAGCATGTCGGATTTGATAATTATTGTTAAATTCGCCTTATCTAAAAAACTGCAGTTACATGACACATATTAGCTTTAAAAAGTGGAATACTATATTAGGATGGTTCGCTTTTTTAGTCGCATTCATCACTTTCGGATTAACAGTTGAACCCACTGTAAGTTTTTGGGATGCAGGCGAATACATATTAACATCAGCTAAATTGCAAGTTGGTCATCCTCCTGGAGCGCCTTTATTTCAAATGTTTGGTGCCTTCTTTTCTATGTTTGCTTTAGAGCCTTCGCAAGTTGGATTTATGTTGAACATGATGAGTGCTGTAGCCAGTGCTTTTACCATTCTTTTCATGTTTTTTACCATTACACTTTTATTAATAAAATTAATTGGCGAACCAGAAACACTTAATAATAACCAAAAAATTGCCATTTTAGGAAGTGCTTTAGTAGGAAGTTTAGCTTTTACGTTTACCGATTCATTTTGGTTTAATGCCGTTGAAACAGAAGTGTACGCCATGGCTACACTCATTATGTCTGTTTTATTCTGGTTGGGTTTACGCTGGGAACGAGACATGGATAATCCACGTGGAAATCGTTGGCTTATTCTAATTGCATTTATTATTGGATTATCATTTGGTGTCCACTTTATGGGATTACTGACTATTCCTGCCATTGGATTAATTTACTATTTCAAAAACTATAAAACGGTTACAATCAAAAACTTCATTATTGCTAATGTCGTTTCTGTAGCTATTCTGCTTTTTATTTTTAAATTATTAGCACCTAATATTCTGCGTATTTTTAGTGCGACAGAAATTTTCTTCGTCAACTCCATTGGATTACCTTTTAATTCAGGAACCATTTTCGCCGGAATTGCATTAGTTGCAATAATTTATTTCGGATTAAAATATACATGGGACAAAAACTATAAACACCTCAACACAGGTCTACTTTGTGTGACGTTTGTTATTATTGGGTTTTCATCTTGGCTTATGCTGCCTATTCGCGCTAATGCTGATGTGGTTATTAACGAAAATGATCCAAGTGATGCACGTGAACTTTTAGCATATTATAATTTAGAGCAATATCCCGAAACGCATTTATTTTATGGACCACAATTCACGGATCAGTATTCGGGTTTAGATGAAAACGAACCGTACATTGATGACAAACCAAACTACGAAAAAGACCTAAAAACAGGCAAATATGTAATTATAAACGATTGGGAAAAAGCACGTCAGAACTACAATTCTGAACATGCCTCCATTTTACCGCGTATGTGGAGTGGCGAAAATGCTGAAAATTATATGATTTTTTCTGGCTATTTAGATTTTAACCTAAAGCCTGAATACCAAATGGAAAACGAGCTACGCGCTGCCGTTAACAATTTTAAAAACAAAGTTGCAAGCGGCATGGTAGACTATGAAGATTACCATAAATTTCTGAAGCAAAACGGCCAAATAATTGATGTTGAAAAACCGTCTTTAGGTAGCAATGTTGCTTATATGTTGGAATACCAGCTAGGCTATATGTACTGGCGTTATTTTATGTGGAATTTTGTGGGACGACAAAATGATGTACAAGGAAAATTGGATGATTTCAACGGGAATTGGCTAAGTGGGATTGGTTTTATTGACGATTGGCATTTAGGCATGCCACAAACCGATTTACCAAGCGATGTTAAAGAAAACAAAGCCCGAAACACCTATTTCTTCCTTCCATTTATACTTGGATTAATTGGTTTGTTTTTCCTTTTTAATAAAGACAAAAAGTTATTTTGGGTGATGCTAGTTTTCTTCTTGTTTACTGGTTTAGCCATTCAAGTGTACACCAATGTTAGACCGTTTGAACCACGTGAACGAGATTATTCTGTAGTCGGATCATTTTATGTATTTGCTATTTGGATCGGTTTTGGCGTTTATGCTTTAGTAGAAATGTTGAGAACAAAAATCAAGTCTAATTTGTTGGCTCCAGCCGTTACGGTTCTATGTTTGGTTTTAGTGCCAGGTATTTTGGCTGCGAATAATTGGGATGATCATGACCGATCAGATAAATATACAGCTCGTGCTATGGCGAAAATGTATCTGGATTCCTGTGCAGAAAATGGGATTCTTTTCTCCATTGGTGATAATGATACCTTCGCATTATGGTATGCGCAAGAAATTGAAGGGTATAGAACCGATGTTCGGGTGGTAAATACCAGTTTGTTCCAAACGGATTGGTATATAGACCAAATGAAACGTAAAGCCTATGAAAGTGATCCAGTTCCTTCCAATTTAACGCATGAACAATACCGTTCTGGTACACGCGACTACGTGATGAAGAAATTAACTTACAGAGATACTAAAGGACGAGAAGTACCAGTCTTAAACAAAGATACCTTGTTACTTAAGGATTTTATGGATTTTATAAGCAGTGACAATCCGAAAACCAAGTTTAAATATATTATGGAATTGCAAGGTGAAGATCCAAGTTATTATCCTTTGCAATTACAGAAATCGAACTACTTCCCTGTTGAAAACGTTCGCGTTCCTGTAAATAAAGAAAATGCGCTAAAATATGGTATTGTTAAGGAAAAGGATGCTGATAAAATAGTTGACTTTTTAGATATTAAAATTACTGATGGTGCTATCTACAAAAATCGATTGCTCATGTTAGATATTGTAAACGCCAACGATTGGAAGCGCCCTATCTACTTTACAGGAGGCGCTTTTGGTAATGACGATTATATTTGGATGAAAGATTACCTGCAACTAGATGGTATGACCTATAAATTAGTTCCAATAAATACACCTGTTAACAGAGCCAATCCGTTTGATATGGGCCGTGTGGATAGTGATTTAATGTATAATAAAGTCAAGAATTGGGATTGGGGAAATAGTGGAAGTGTTGATATTTATCATGATATAGAAACACGCCGAAACTCCATAACCTACCGTGGCAATTTAGCACGTTTAGTGGAACAATTAATTAATGAAGAGCAACCTGAAAAGGCAGAAGAAATAGCTGATATTGGCATGGACAACATGCCAGTAGATCAATTCGGTTACTATACATTATTAGAACCGTACATCAGCGCATATTACGAGGTAGAATCTCAAGAAAAAGCACGAAAACTCTTTATGGATGTTGCTGAAAAGTACCAAGAAAACTTGACCTATTATAGCAAACTGGATGAGGAACAACAACGCTTTGTTTTCGAGCAAATCTATACAGACATTGAGCGTTATAAGAGTATTGTTGATGTTGTGATAACTTACGATAAAGAATTTGCGGAAACAGAAACCAAAACGTTTTCAAACTTCTTAAATCTATTTAGTCATTTTTACGGTGGTGATGACGCACCAGATGTTGAACCTGAAATAGAAGAAAGACCAGAACCAGTTGATGTTGATATGCTTCCTGTAGACACTTTAAGCATTAAGTCTGAAGAATAAGAATCATGGGCATTGCTCCAGTTAAAATACCGAAGATTATAAAGAAATTACTCCCAGACTATGTTTGGGAGTTTTCTACTTCTGAGAAGGTTTTATATCTCACCTTTGATGATGGTCCAACACCAGAAATTACACAATGGACATTAGATACCTTAAAGCAATTTGAGGCGAAAGCTACCTTCTTTTGTATTGGTAACAACATCCAAAAACATCCTGAGATTTTTCAGAATATTTTAAATGAAGGACATCGCGTTGGCAATCATTCTCAAACCCATTTAAAAGGTTGGCGCACATCTGTAGATAATTATATTTCCGACATTGAAAAAGCCCAATTACATATTGATTCGGAACTCCAAAAATCAACATTAGAAAATCAGGCGTTAAACAAAGCACTTTTATTCAGACCACCATATGGACAAATAAAACCGAATCAAGGAAAAGCTTTAAAAGAGTTGGGTTATACGGTTGTTGCTTGGAGTATTTTATCATTTGACTGGGAAACTGAAACAAGTCCAGAAACATGTTTTGCGAATGTTAAAAGTAAAGCTACGCCAGGAAATATCATTGTATTTCATGATAGTGTAAAGGCATCAAAAAACTTGATGTACACCTTACCTAAAGTATTAACATACTTTTCTGAAAAAGATTTTCGTTTCGAAATCCTTCCTATTTAAATAAATTTTAGACGTATTCTTGAATAATACCAATAAGGGTATTGGCATCTTGTTCACCACTATGTCGCCATTTCATTTCGCCATTTTTGTAGATAATTAATGTTGGTAAGCCTTTAACCCGAAGTGCTTCGGCTAATTCTTTGTTTTTATCCACATCAATTTTTATGACTTTGGCTTTATCGCCAAGTGCGGCAGCAACATCACGCAAAACCGCATGCATGGCTGTTGACTGGTCGTTCCATTCCGTAAAAAAGTCTAATAAGACTGGAATGTTAACATCTATAAGTTCCCCAAATTTTGACATACAATTTATGATTAGGTCAAACGTGCTATTACAAACCTACGTAATTTTTTTTATATTTTGACTCACAGTAAGTTAAGTCAAGTGTTTTCATTGTGAAAATCAGACACTCTTTGTTCCTTTTTTAAGCTCAATAACGGTCACTTCCGGCCAAATGCCTACTCGACCCGGAAATGCATGATAACCAAAACCGCGATTTACATTAATATAACGTCCAAATTCCTCATACAATCCGGCCCATTGTTTGTAAACATATTGTGATGGACTCCATTTAAACCAACCTGGAATTTCAATACCCATTTGCAACCCGTGTGTATGACCACTTAAGGTTAAGTGATAATGAAAATCGTCTGCTTTCACTTTATATTCCCAGTGAGATGGATCATGGCTCATTAAAATTTTAAATTCATCTTTACCAACTTGTGATGACGCTTTCTGCAAATCTCCCGCTTGATTAAATCCTTTACCCCAGTTTTCGACACCAATTAAAGCTAATCTTTGACCATCTTTTTCAATATATCGATGTTCGTCCAACAACAAATCAAAACCAATTTTTGGATGCACATCTTTTACCGCTTGGAAATTTTTTATTTTATCTTCCGGCGAATCCCATTGCACATAATCACCATAATCATGATTTCCTAAAACAGAATATTTACCATAAGGTGCCTGCAAGGTTTTAAACATTTCAACCCAAGCATCCATTTCGTCTGCCTTATTATTGACCAAATCGCCAGTAAAAAGCATTAAATCCGATTCCTGTTGATTAATTAAATCCACACCATATTGAATCTTTTCCTTATTCGTGAAACTTCCGGAATGAATATCTGAAATTTGTGTGATTTTAAAGCCATCAAAAGCATAAGGTAAATCATCAAATGTCAATTGATATTTTAAAACTTTATAATTGTACCTCCCTTGAAAAATACCGTAAATAAAAGCCGCAAATGGAATGGCAGCCAAGCCCAACGCAATTTTTGATATAAAAATACGACGACTTTCAAAAGCAGCTGTTTCACCTGGTGACACCCAAGAATACCCTTTTCTAAAAACCCGAAACACATCTTCGCCAAACATGATAATAACCAAAAGTAACTTCGGAATTAAAAATGTCAACATAAATCCAGCAGCTAATTGAAACGTGTTTGTTTGTCCAGCGCTTCTAGGCGTTACATATAAAACATATAGAAAATAAGCATATACAGATATGGAAGATAGAATCCAAATCCAACGAATAATCCTATTTTTCGTGATTGTTTTTAGTGCCTGAAATGCATAGAATTCTAAAAGACAAATAACAACCGAGAATATAATAAAAGTGATAATCCAACGTGACATATATTTCTTTTTTCAAGCGTTTGCAAAGATACTGCTAATAATTTCAGACTGATTTTAAGGTCCTGTTAAAGTTTAAAAATCATTTAAACTTATGATTCTCAAATTGTTTAAGTTTTTAGAATCTGTTTTAAAATGTATTTTTTTGGTATTATTAGGAAGCAAATCGAAGTAATTGTCGGAAAAATGTCCTGTTTCATTACAAAATAAAAATACATCTTTTTGAAGCGTTTTTGAGGAAACTGTTATTGTGAAACCAACTTCCGTTTTAGTTATGGATTTTTGAATGTCTTTGGAAGGCAATTCTAAATCTTTGGGTTTAGCTAAATAGAATACGGATTCGGCTTCCTGAAATTTTGATACAATAACGACCTGATTTTTATTTAATGATAATTTAGATAAATCTATAATTTGTTTTATGGCACTTGAATTCGGTTTAACAGTAATTTTTTGTGAATCTTCCCAAATCACATCACCCGAAAAATTCATGATGTTCGTTAAAAGCGATCCAGAATATTCTTTAAACGTATCATTAATAAGATAAATCTTTACAGAATCATTTTCAACTTCAGAAGTAATAAGGACGTCCTCAAAACTCCATTTCGCTTTATAATGTAGGGCTTTCCAATTTCCAAAGAAATCGATACTGGACCAAGAAACCGCAGGCCAACAATCATTTAATTGCCAAAATAAGGTTCCCATATTATAAGGTTTAGCTCTTCGTTGGGCTTCAATACCTTTAGTAATGCCATAGGCTTGCAGCAGCTGACTCATATACACATAGTCTTTTGGGTTATTGGGAACTGGAAAATCACGTGCCATGTATTCATCAATCAATTCAAAACCTCTAGAATGTTTTTGATGATTTTTAATCCCGATAGTTATCGGGACTTTCGAAGAGGTATCCAAAGAATCACTTTGGTTGATATAGTTAATCACTTCATAACTCGGAAAACTTTGAAAACCAAACTCACTCATAAAACGTGGAACTTGTTCTTCAAAATGTTCAAACGGATAACCATCATGCCAAACCCACCAGTCATGTGCATCACCTTCAAACTCGAATTGCGGATTACCACGACCGAATTTAGGGGACGTTTCCCAATAATCCGTATCGGTTAATTGTGCAACGGTTTTTGGCAACATAGAATCGAAAACTTTCAAGTAATTATTCCATATTTCAGTTTTTTCAGCTTCAGATCTTCCATCTTTCCAACCCCAACGATGCCAACCTTCAGAGTTTTCATTATTCCCACACCACAAAGCTATGGATGCATGATTTCGTAAGCGCTTCACATTATCAATGGCTTCTTGTTGGACGTTTTCTAAAAAGGCAGAATCGCCAGGATACATAGCACACGCGAACATAAAATCTTGCCAAACAAGGATGCCTTTTTCATCACATAACTCGTAAAAAATATCGTTTTCATAAATACCGCCTCCCCAAACGCGCAGCATATTCATATTGGCTTTTACCACATCATCCAACAATTTGATGTAATCTACATCAGTCACCTGATTTTGCATACCATTTTGAGGAATGTAATTAGCGCCTTTTGCATAAACCGGCTTGCCATTAACTTTAAAATAAAAGGATTCACCCAGACTATCTTTTTCGGTTATTACGTTAATGGTTCTCAAACCCTTTTTTACAGAAATAGAATCTAAAACAGCGTCCTCTTTTTTAATAACTACTGTTATATCGTATAAATATGGTTCGCCTAAATTGTGTGGCCACCAACGTCTCGGATTTTTAATATCAAACTGAATGGTTGATTTATTTTGACCAGAATAAACCGAATTTAATTCATCATTCACAAAAACATGATACTTTAAATCAGACTTTTCTTCACCATAAACTTCTAAATCCACCTGTAATTTCGCAATTGAATCTTCTAAATTCAACTGTTTGATATACATATCTTGAATTTTAATCGTGTTCCAAGCCAACAACTTAATTGGCCGCCAAATTCCAGATGTATTTAGTTTTGGTCCCCAATCCCAACCATATTGAAATTGGGGTTTTCTGGTAAAAATCCGATTGTCTTCTGGAAGTGAATAGTTTAATTTCTGTTTGGCTTCTTCTGCATACTTACTGGTGTTTTCAAGAAGAATTTTCAACTTGTTCTTGGAATTTAAATATGGTTTCACATCCACTGAAAATTCACGAAAGGCATTATTTGTTTTTAAAATTAAAGAATCATTCAAATAAACAGTCGCATAAGTATCCAAACCTTCAAAATTGAGCTCCATATTATTTTTTTGAAGCGTTTCTTCTGAAACATGAAACGTGGTTTGATATTCCCAATCGGTTTTAGAAACCCATTGAACCTCTTGCTCATTATTTCCAATAAAAGGATTTTGAATTTGGGCATTTTCTAATAAATCCGAATATACATTTCCGGGAATTTGAGCTGGCAACCAACCGGATGATTCAGTCGCTTTAAACTCCCAATTATCATGAAGCAAAAACGTTTCTGGCAGGTCATGTTTGGTTTGACATGCAAAGCACAACATCAAAATAAATAGTAGACTATACTTCATCTTGAATAGTTTTTAATATCGATTTAATCGTCTCTTCACAAGAAACCGTTTGTTGGGTATTTCCAAAATAGGCATGATTATTTTCTGTTGAAATAACTTTGGAAGCCGACGCATGAATTTCTTGCAATCCTGCCGATTTAAATTTGGATGCATTTTCCGGTTTAATGCCTGAACCAGCTAAAATAGTTAATCTATCTGCTGCTTTTTCGTTTAATTTAATTAACATATCCAGGCCTTCTTCTGCTGAAGATTCCAAGCCAGAAGTCAGAATTCTTTCAACTCCTAAATCGATTAATTGCTCCAAGGCCTCCAGCGGATTTGGCACACAATCAAACGCACGATGAAAGGTAAACGATAGCGGTTTTGATATTTCAATTAATTCATTTATTCTTTGTAAATCGATGGTATTATCAGAATTTAAAACACCTGAAACAATACCTTTTACACCTAAAATTTTACAAATTTCTATGTCTTGTTTTATAATCTCAAATTCAGCATCTGAATACGTAAAATTGCCACTTCTTGGTCGGATTAAAACAAAAACCGGAATAGATAATGCTTCGACGACTTCCTTTATTAGTCCATAACTAGGGGTAATACCTCCAACCGCTAATTCACTGCAAAGTTCAATTCTTTGCGCACCCGCTTTTTCGGCATTAATGGCGGATCGGTGCGAGTTGGAACAGATTTCTAGTAGCATCATTATTTCACAATAATTTCATCAATAAACGTCCAAGCTGGATTCCCAGAACCTTGTTTTCCTTCAGGAATCAAACCGTAATTTGGAATACGAAGTGTTACATAACGTGTTTTGATTTTTTGTTCAAAATCGACATGCACTAATAGTTCATCTGAAATTGGAATATCTATTTTTGAAATCACATTATCATCAAAAATAAGCTCGATATTTTCGGGCGCATAAATCCACTGCCCATTCCCATTATGAAAACGGGTGGAAATGGAATTGATGTCTGTTTCAACACCTAAATCAATAATAATTTCTACTGCTTCACCCCAAAATCCTAGCCACTCCTTATCACCATAACGTGAATCGCTTCCTGAAATACCATTAATAAGCCCAAGGGATCCACTGCCAGAATAGGCATGATGTGGCTGAACGTTTATTGAAATTTTAGCACCAACCGCTTTATGATAGTTCAAGGTTTCGGAATAGATGTCTCCTAAACGTTTTCCATTACTAAATAAGGCTGCTTTTATAGTAAAACTTTTGGAAATGGGTAATGGGTTTTCATATCTTAACGAAGACGAATCGGGTTCTTTACCATCTAAAGTATATCTTATTGTTTTTCCTTTAGTTAAGGTATTCAATTGAAATGTATTACCTTTATCTAATTCAACTTTAACGTCGCCTTCAACCTCATATAAATGATTCGCATAATTGATATTTAGAATTTCTAACCGTTTGTGAAAAACCTCTAGTCTATCTATAAAATCATCATAATTTTTATTTTCAGGTTTGGACCAAACCACTTCACTTAAAGCCAAAATACGTGGAAAAACCATATACTCAACTTGTTTGGAATCCTGAATATATTCCGTCCATAAATTTCCTTGAACCCCTAAAATATAGTGTGATTCCTCTTCATTTAAACCCATAGGGATTGGGTTAAAACCATATACTTTTTCCAAAGGTAAAAATCCACCAATTGCAATAGGCTCATCAGGGTTTGTAGACTGATAATAATCAAAATACGCGTGCGAAGTTGGTGTCATGATAACATCCTGTTTTGCTTTTGCTGCTTCAACTGCTCCTTCTATCCCACGCCAAGACATAACGGTAGCATTTGGTGCTAAACCACCTTCCAATATTTCGTCCCAACCAATAATTTGCTTGCCTTTTGAGTTTACATATTTTTCAATCCGATGAATAAAATAACTCTGTAATTCATGTTCATCTTTTAGATTTTCATCCTGAATTCTTTTCTGACAAGCATCACACGTTTTCCAATGTGTTTTTGGTGCTTCATCACCTCCAATATGGATATATTTACTAGGAAATAAGGGCATAACCTCATCTAATACATTTTCTAGAAATATAAACGTGTTTTCTTCTCCTGCACAAAATATATCTTCAAAAACACCCCATTTTTCTGCTACTTTTACAGAATCTTTAGTACAACCTAACTCGGGATAAGCAGCAATAGCAGCTTGTGCATGACCTGGCATTTCTATTTCTGGGATAACCGTTATAAAACGATTTTTTGCATAGTCCACAACCTCTTTTATTTGTTCTTGGGTGTAATAACCACCATACTTTTTGCCATCAAACACTTGAGGATCTTCACTAAAATGCCCAATTAAAGTTTGATTCCTAAAAGCGGCTATTTCTTGAAGTTTTGGGTATTTTTTAATCTCAATTCGCCAACCTTGATCGTCCGTTAAATGCCAATGAAAGGTGTTCAATTTAAGCATGGCCAAAGCGTCAATGTATTTCTTAATAAAATCCACAGAAAACATGTGACGTGCTACATCTAAATGCATGCCTCGATATGGAAATTGCGGATTATCTGAAATAGTGATATTTTGAATGGCTATTGCCTCACCAGAAAACGATTTATTCTCGAGCTCAACTGGCATTAATTGTCGCAAACTCTGAACAGCATAAAAGGCACCTTGATCTGTTTTTGCTTTTATGATGATTTTTTCAGAAGAAATATCTAAAGTATAACCTTCTTTATTTGTAATAAATTCATCTTGAACAAATACAATATCATCACCTTCACCTAGTGTAATGTCAGATCCAGATGCGATATATTCCTGTAAGAAATTAGCAGCCACAGCAAAATTTTCATCAAAACTCAAACCTGTTTTCTTTGATATTGTAAAAGACCCTAAATGTAAGTTTTGACTTAAAGGAACTGGAATAATTTGCGCTGATAGTGGTTCATTGGAATCTTCGATACAGCCAAAAACTAGGATTGCAAAAACTAAATAAAACAGAGACGTTTTGATTGACATTTTAGTATATTAGGTGTTTAAATTTAGTAATCTATTTTTAATGAAACAGAATCTTTCCTTACTTTTTATATTATTTCTTTTATTCAATGCCTGCAAACCAGAGGACACCAACATCAATCCAGCTAAAAAAGACACAGAATTAACCAGTTACGTGAATCCATTTATTGGAACTGGTGGTCATGGTCACACCTATCCTGGAGCCACCATGCCATTTGGTATGATGCAACTGTCGCCTGATACCAGATTAGATGGTTGGGATGGCTGTTCAGGTTATCATTATTCGGATAGTTATATTTATGGGTTTTCTCATACACATTTAAGTGGAACTGGTGTTTCCGATTATGGTGATATTCTACTCATGCCAACCAGCGAAGTTATTTTTAATAATGGTGCTGATGGTAAAAAAGGCTATCGCGCACATTTTTCACATGACACCGAAACGGCCGAACCTGGTTTTTATAAAGTACATTTAGATTCCACAAATATTGACGTTGAACTCACCGTTTCCGAACGTAGCGGGATTCACAAATACACATTTCCAAAAAACAAAAAACAGATTGTAATTTTAGATTTAGAACATCGTGATGAAGTTTTAAACTCAAATGCTACTGTTTATTCCAGCACAGAAGTTGGTGGTTTTAGAAGTTCTAAAGCTTGGGCAACTAACCAAATTTTGCATTATAATATTCAGTTTTCACGACCTTTTATAAACATGACCTTTTTAAATGATACAGCCGAAGGTAAACAGGTGAAAGCAGCTTTTGAATTTGATGCAAATGACAATCAAACCCTTGAGGTAAAAATTGGGATTTCAGCAGTAGATGAAGCTGGAGCTAAACAAAATTTACAAGAAGAAATTGGCGAAAAAACCTTTGATCAAGTCAAAACCGAAGCTCAAAAAATTTGGGAAAAACAGCTCGAAAAAATTGTGATTGAAAGTGATAATGTGGATTACAAAACTAACTTTTACACGGCCATGTATCATACTATGATAGCGCCAAATCTGTATCAAGATGTGGATGGACGTTATCGTGGTATGGATTTAAAAGTTCACCGAACAACGGATTTTGATTATTATACGGTGTTTTCGCTTTGGGACACCTATCGTGCTGCACATCCACTCTACACGATTATTGAGCCAGATAGAACCAACGATTTCATCAATACCTTTTTAGCAAAATATGACGAAGGTGGCATTATGCCGATTTGGGATTTAAGCGGAAATTACACAGGCTGTATGATTGGCTATCACGCTGTTCCAGTTATTGCAGATGCCTATTTAAAAGGCATTAAAAATTACGATGTTGAAAAAGCTTTTACCGCTATGAAACATTCTGCCACTCGTGATAAATTAGGATTAAAAAGTTATAAAGAATTCGGGTATATTCCTGTTGAAGAAGAAAGTGAATCGGTTTCGAAAACCTTGGAATATGCTTATGACGATTGGACTATTGCACAAATGGCAAAGTCTCTAGGAAAGACCGAAGATTATAAAACTTATACAGAACGTGCTCAATATTATAAAAATGTGTTCGATCCAGAATCGCAATTTATGCGTGGTAGATTTCTTAATACCTGGTTTGCACCATTTGATCCGTACGAAGTGAATTTTAATTACACGGAAGCCAATGCGTGGCAATACAGTTTTTATGTACCTCAAGATGTTTCGGGTTTTATGAAATTGCTTGGCGGAAAAGATCAATTGGAAGCGCGTTTGGATGAATTGTTTGTTGCTGAATCTGAAACATCAGGTCGTCATCAAGTAGATATTACAGGATTAATAGGCCAATATGCACATGGCAACGAACCGAGTCACCATATGGCTTATTTGTATAATTTCGTTAACAAGCCTCATAAAACACAGGAGAAAATTCATCAGATTCTAACCGAGTTATACACCAATACACCTGATGGTATTTCAGGAAATGAAGATTGCGGACAAATGAGTGCTTGGTATATTTTCTCATCCATGGGATTTTATCCGGTTACGCCAGGCAGCAATCAATATATTATTGGAACGCCTTTATTTGAAAAAGCGACTATTAATTTAGAATCCCGAAAGGGTTCGGGAGAAAAGCAATTCACAATTATCGCGAATAATTTAAGTGATTCTAATATTTATGTTGAAAACGTAACGTTAAATGGTACCAAATTAAATAGAACCTACATGACGCATGATGAAATTATAACTGGTGGCACATTAGTTTTTACCATGACAGACAATCCAGCAATTTGGGGAAGTCGCGACGGTCAAGAACCAAAAACTAGTATTGATGAACAACTTATTGTGGCTTCACCTTTTATTGCAAAAGGCGATGTGGCTTTTAAAGAACAAACAGAAGTCGTTTTAGAAAATGTAGATCCAGAAGCTGCTATTTTTTACAAATTGGGTGAGACTGAATTTAAAAAATACGAAACACCTTTTATCATTTCTGAACCAGGTATATTGACCGTTTATTCAGAAAAAAATAATACAAAAAGCGCCAAAATAACAACCCAGTTTTATGAAATTGATCCAAATATCTCATTAACATTAGAATCGGA
>NZ_JNGS01000012.1:0-9080 GCF_001039595.1 Bizionia psychrotolerans | reverse complement strand
TTTAAGTTTCAAAGTTTCAAAGTTTCAAAGTTTCAAAGTTTCAAAGTTTCAAAGTTTCAAAGTTTCAAAGTTTCAAAGTTTCAGAGGTGCAAAGTTGGTTTCTCGCGAAGGCGCGAAGTTGAGTAGATGACTTTTGAGACTTTTAATTTCTCCAGATAGCTATCGGGATTCGATTTTAACTTCAACTTCATTTTTCATATCTTTGCATCTCATTAAAAAAATAAACAATGCAAGACGGATTATACGCAAAATTTCATACAAGTAAAGGCGACATTTTAGTTGCTTTAGAATATAAAAAAACACCAGGTACAGTAGGTAACTTTGTGGCTTTAGCTGAAGGTAATTTAGAAAATTCTGCTAAAAAACAAGGCACTCCTTATTATGATGGTTTAAAATTTCACCGAGTCATTCCAGATTTTATGATTCAAGGTGGTTGTCCACAAGGAACTGGAACTGGAAACCCAGGCTACAAGTTTGATGACGAATTTCATCCTGATTTAAAGCATGATGCACCTGGAATTTTATCCATGGCTAATGCTGGACCAGGTACTAATGGTAGTCAGTTTTTTATTACTCATGTTGAAACGCCTTGGTTAGACGGAAACCATACCGTTTTTGGAAAAGTTCAAGAAGGACAAGATGTGGTTGATGCCATTGCGCAATCTGATATGCTTGATAAAGTCGAGATTATTCGTGTGGGAGCAGAGGCCGAAAATTTTAATGCTGTTGAAGCTTTTAGAACCTTTGAAGGCTTACGTGAAAAAAAAATAGCAGCAGAAAAAGCAGCTGGTGAAGCAGAATTAGATAAGTTGGCAGCTGGTTTTGATAAAACAGAAAGTGGTTTGCGTTACCAAATTCTTCAAAAAGGATCTGGTGCAAAAGCACAAAAAGGTCAAACAGTATCGGTTCACTACAAAGGTCAATTGGCGGATGGAACGGTTTTCGATTCATCATATAAACGCAAAGATCCACTAGAATTTCAAGTAGGCGTTGGTCAAGTTATAGCAGGTTGGGATGAAGGTATTTGCCTTTTAAACGTTGGTGATAAAGCACGTTTGGTTATTCCAAGTCATTTAGGTTACGGATCACGTGGAGCAGGAGGCGTTATTCCTGCCGATGCCACCTTAATTTTTGATGTGGAGTTGGTGAATGCTAAATAATTTAAGAAAGAAATTAAATTTATTTGTAACAAATAAATTAAAAAACGTCTCATTTTAAAAGAGACGTTTTTTTTGCTTCATTCGGCATTAACATAATAAATTTTTACATTATGAAATTTAAATTCACTTACCTGACACTAATTGTGATTCTTTTAGTAACCAGTTGTTCCAACAGTATTAATTATACCGATTCCATAAAAACAGAAACTTCTGGACGCTATCTGTATAACGCAGATGCTGTTATTGATGTTTCATATAAAGATAACGTGTTGTATTTACAATGGAAAGGAGCAGAGGTAAAGCCGGTTGCATTAGATGAGCGTACCTTTTTTGTACCTGACATGTATCAAAAATTACGTTTTGTGAAACATCCTAAAACACAAAAATCCTATTTGGCTATTATTCCAGAAAATGAATCCGATTCTATATCATATGCCTATTTAAAAGTGCCTGATACCTTTAAAACGCCCTCTATGCATTTGAAAGATAAAAATTATGAAGCCGCACTTCAAGGTTTTATGGCCATTAAAGAACAAGATTCCATGTCTGAATTTATAAATGAACGTGAATTTAATATCATGGGTTATGATCTCATGCGTGATCAAGAATATGTTGATGCCGTTGCTGTTTTTAACTTAAATACCAAGCTGCATCCAGATAGCGATAACACCTATGATAGTTTGGCATCTGGTTATTTAAAACTTGGTGATAGCTTATTGGCTTTTACGAATTATAATAAGGCATTAGCGTTGAATCCGAGTAATAAAAGAGCAAAAACATTTGTTTCAAATTACAAAATTCAGGAATCTAATTAAAGACTATAACATATAATTACTTTTTCCACTTAATATTACAACCAATGCTCGGTCTCTGCTCTTTGGTATTTTCTTTATTCTCTAAAATACAATTTAAAGCATATCGTAAATCGGTTCCAGTTACTGGTATATTATTCCCAGGGCGTGAATCATCCAACTGACCTCTGTAGGTTAATTTTAAATCGGTATCAAACACGTAAAAATCTGGCGTGCAAGCAGCTTGATAGGCCTCGGCTATTTCTTGAGTCTGATCATATAAATACGGAAAAATATAACCTTCATCTAGTGCATTTTGCTTCATTTTATCAGGCGCATCTTGCGGATAATTTTCTACGTCATTGCTAGAAATAGCAATCAAATTAACACCTTTGCTGGCATATTCCTTCGCTATTTTTACGAGTTCAGAATTCACATGTTTCACAAATGGACAGTGATTACAGATAAACATAATAACAGTAGCCTGAAGGCCTCTAGCGTTTTGCAAGGTCACAATTTCATCGGAAATCGTATCTTTTAAACTAAAATCTATGGCTATTGTTCCTAAAGGAAGCATATTTGAAGGTGTTTGTGACATTTTATGATCATTTTATTTTTTATAAAGTTAGGAAATATTTGAAGCAAGCCCAATTTCTAACTTAATCATTTTAATGTTAAAAAGGATGTGATGAATTAGTCGCGTTTTGAACATTTTGTTCGCTTTTGATTTGCTATTTAAGTAATTTACTATCATATTACAACATTATTTAGCCAACCAATTAACGCGTTTTTTTTCATGCAAGAACTTGACCGAGTTCAAATTCATTTTGATTCCAGTAATTTGTGGATTCTAAACATCGCCTTGGCTATCGTCATGTTTGGTGTTGCTTTGGGGATTTCTATTTCTGATTTTAAAACCTTATTTAAAACACCAAAACTGGTTTTAATAGGATTGCTTTCTCAATTTGTGCTATTACCTTTGCTGACTTATTGTTTTATCATTGTTGTTAATCCACAACCCAGTATTGCCTTGGGAATGATGATGGTAGCTGCATGTCCTGGAGGGAATATTTCAAATTTTATGACGCATTTAGCTGGTGGAAATACAGCGCTTTCTGTCAGTTTAACTGCCTTCTCTACCTTTATTGCTATTGTTATAACGCCTTTTAATTTTGAGTTTTATGGCAACCTATATCAGCCTACAGCTTTAATTTTACAGGATGTTTCATTAAATCCGTTTGATTTGGTTCAAATCGTATTACTCATATTAGGAATACCTTTAATTTGTGGTATGCTTGTAAATTATAAATTTCCCAAATTAGCGTTGCGGTTAGCGCGTTGGCTCAAACCATTTTCAATATTAGTTTTTGTAGGTATTGTTATTATTGCTTTATTAAACAATTTAGATGTTTTTTCTGAATATATCCACCATGTTCTACTCCTTGGTATTAGTCATAATTTACTAGCGTTTCTATTAGGATTTGGTGTTGCACGTGCTTTTAAATTATCTTTTGCAAATCAAAAAACGCTTACTATTGAAACTGGGATTCAGAATTCTGGAATTGGACTTTTACTAATATTTACATTTTTTAACGGTTTAGGAGGTATGGCAATTATGGCAGCTTTTTGGGGGATTTGGCATATTGTTTCTGGATTATTACTCGCATTTTTTTGGTCTTCCAAATTTGCAACTAAAACCCAAACGGTTTGAAAAAAATCTGGCTATATACCGTCCGTTCATATATTACATTAGGTTTGTTTTTTTATTACAGGCGGATTCAAGTCAAACATGTTGACAAAGTTCCAAGTAAAGGACCTGTTCTTTTCGTCTCTAATCATAATAACGCACTGATGGATGCGTTGCTAATTGCTACACAATCGGGTAGGTTTTCTTATTTCTTAACACGTGCTAGCGTATTTAAAAAACCACTGGTAAATGCGCTTTTACGAAGTTTAAATATGTTGCCAGTATATCGGAAACGAGATGGATGGAATACGGTAGCAAACAATACAGCTATTTTTGAAAACTGCAGTCGTTGTTTGAATTCTGGTGAAGTGGTTGCGCTTTTTCCTGAGGGAAATCATCATATAAACCGAACAGTCCGACCCTTAAGTAAAGGTTTTACACGCATTGTTTTTGAAACGATGGAAAGGTTTCCAGAAACTGACTTAAAACTGATTCCAATAGGATTAAATTATGAGCAAGCCGATGCCTTTGCCGATAGCGTGTCGCTTTATTTCGGATCCGAAATTTTGGCGAAAGATTATATGCATGGTGATAAAACAACTGAAATAAATCGATTGAAATCAGATGTTTGGATGGCACTTACGCAATTAACAAGTCATATTTCTGCTGATAATTATGATATTAATATAAACAAATTGAAATCATTACATGCTGATTTTTTAAACCCGGAAGTTGTGAATGTTTGTATGGCTTCGCAATTTCAAAATTGCACGTTTCGTAAAAAGAAGCAGCCAAAAAAAATCAAAGCATTCTTTAAATTATTACTGATTGTTTTACTAATAGTTCCCTATGGTATTTGGAAAGGAATTGCAGAACCAAAAGTAAAAGAAGTGGAATTTGTTGCCACGTTTCGGTTTGCAATGGCTATTAGTTTGGTTCCCATTTGGATGGCAATCTTATTTGTTATCTTGTTGTTGAGTTTGGGTTTAACTTATGCTGTTGTTTATGTGTTTCTAGCTCTTCTATTTTCTCTTTTAGCAGTTAAGTTATAAGCATAAAAAAAAGCCGCTAAACAGCGGCTTTCTATTATAGGTTTGAAAAGATTAGATATCATCAAAACTAATATCTGTAAAATTTTCTGTTGATTTTGGTGATGATTCCGATGCGATGTCATCATCAGTATATTCTTCTTTCTTAAAATCTTTTTGATGACGCTCGCTTATAACCTCGTCTCCTTTTTCGTTGATGATATAGTCAGTCATTTCTTGTAAAATGGTAGTGAATTCTGAAAAATCTTCTTTGTATAAATATATTTTGTGTTTTTTGTAATGATACGAACCATCGTCATTGGTGAATTTTTTACTTTCCGTAATGGTTAAGTAATAATCTCCAGCTTTAGTAGATCTTACATCAAAGAAATACGTACGTCTTCCTGCTCTTAATACTTTTGAGAAAATCTCTTCTTTCTCCATCATTCCATTAGTATCCATAGTCATAATATATTATAAAACACAAATTATAAGTTCCTCAAAAATCTAAAAAAATCAGGTAGCAAGCAACAAATTATGAATTTTCTTTTAGCTAACGGTTTAAATCATATTTAAGTTATTAAAAATGAAACCCTTAAGCCGTTTCTAAAAACCGACTGCAACTTATAGATTTGAAGACTCGCTTAATTGCTTTTCATATAAATTTTTATAATACCCTTCGGTATCTATTAAAGATTCATGAGTACCAGCTTGCACAATTTTACCGTCATCAAGAATAATTATTTTATCTGCATTTTTGGCTGCTGAAATTCTATGACTAACGATAATGGTTGTTTTTCCTGTGGTCAATTTTTTTAAGATTGTTCAGAATTTTTTCTTCAGTTTCAGTATCAACAGCAGATAAGCAATCATCAAATAATAATATCTGCGGATCTTTTATAATGGCTCTTGCTATGGAAACACGTTGTTTTTGACCTCCAGAAAGTGTGATACCTCGTTCGCCTAAAACCGTTTCATAACCTTTGGTAAAACCGATAATGTTTTTATGAACTTGAGCGTATTTGGCAGCTTGAATAACCTGCTCGTCGGTTGCATCCTCTTTCCCAAACTTAATATTGTTATTTATGGTGTCCGAAAACAAAAAGGCATCTTGTGGCACATATCCAATGGCATCCCGAAGATTGTCCAGATTAACTTGATCTATAGGTTCACCGTCAATGAGTAGTTCGCCAGCTTCAATATCATACAAACGACCAATTACATCTAAAATAGTAGATTTTCCAGAACCTGTTTTCCCAATAACGGCTAAAGTTTCGCCTCCTTTTAAAGTGAATGAAACATTTTTCAGGGCTTGAATATTCGTGTCATCATATGTAAAAGATACATTTTTGAAAACAATATCACCTTTAATAACGGAAGGACTTGTAGCTTTATTTTGAATTTCAGGTTCAATTTTCAAGAACTCGTTAATCCGGTTTTGAGAAGCTTCTGCAGTCTGAACGATAGATGTTACCCAACCAACCGTTGCAACAGGCCATGTTAACATATTGACATAAATGATGAATTTAGTAATGACACCTAGACTAATTTCACCTGCAATATATTGCAAACCACCAACGTAAATAACGATGAGATTACTTAAACCAATCAGTAAAATCATCATTGGGAAGAAAAACGCATTAATTCGTACCAAGTCTAATTGTTTCTCTCGGCTTTCAGTTGCTAATTCATCAAAATTAATGGAAGATTGTTCTTCCATTCCGTAGGATTTAATAATGGCAATCCCACTAAATGTTTCCTGTGTAAATGAGGACAATTTGGATAAATATTGCTGAACAATCGTACTGCGTTTATGAATGGTTTTACTCAATTTATAGATAATAACGGATAAAATGGGTAACGGAATTATAGTATACAACGTTAAGGTTGGTGCTTGCCGATACATGAAGAAAATAGCAATAACGAACAATGTAAAGGTGTTAATACTATACATAATAGCAGGTCCAGCATACATTCTTACACTATTCACATCCTCACTTATCCGATTCATTAAATCGCCAGTTCGATTTTTTTTGTAGAAGTTTAAAGATAATCTTTGGTATTGCTGGTAAATTTCATTTTTTAAATCGAACTCAATATAACGCGATACATTAATAATGGTTTGGCGCATAAAGAATGTTAGAATACCAGTTATAATGGCTGCACCTATTATATAAAGAATATTAACAAGTAGTTCCTGTTTTACAATTGCAATATCTGTAATAATACCTTTTCTAAAATCATCCACAACATCAATGGAGGATCCAATGAGTTCAGGCGTAAATAGCAAGAATATTTTTGAAACAATAGTGATAACAATTCCAATAATAACTTTTCCTTTATATTTTAAAAAGTACTTATTTAAATGCTTTAATTCTTTCATTAATAGATTTGGGTTTGTATAAAGTTTTTAACAAATTCGCATTTTAATATTATTTATGTTGTTTAAACACTAATATTCCCTTAATTTTGCACGTTGTTTTTACAGATAGTACAAAACACAAATAATATTAAACTATAATTATCATGGTAACAGACGTTATTAATGCCAACGAATTACATAAAATGGATCCCGTTTTTGGTCAGCATTCATTCGACAATCACGAGCAAGTTGTTTTTTGCAACGACAAAGATACAGGTTTAAAAGCAATAATAGGAATTCATAATACGGTTTTAGGTCCTGCTTTAGGTGGTACCAGAATGTGGAATTATGCCAATGAATGGGAAGCTCTAAACGATGCTTTACGTCTATCTAGAGGTATGACTTTTAAGTCGGCTATTACAGGTTTAAATCTAGGTGGTGGAAAAGCAGTTATTATCGGTGATGCCAAAACACAAAAAACGCCAGAATTGATGCGTAAATTTGGTGAGTTTGTTCACTCTTTAAGCGGAAAATATATTACCGCTGAAGATGTAGGAATGACTACTGCTGATATGGATACCGTTCGCGAGGTAACGCCTTACGTTACTGGAATTTCTGAATCACTTGGTGGTGCTGGAAATCCTTCACCTATAACAGCTTATGGTGTTTTTATGGGCATGAAAGCAGCAGCCAAATACAAATTTGGAAGTGATGTTTTAGAAGGTAAATCTGTATTTGTTCAAGGAATTGGAAATGTTGGTGAAGCTTTAGTAGAGCATTTAGTAGATGAAGGTGCCAATGTAACTATTTCTGATATTAGTCAGGAACGTTTGGAAGAAGTACGCGCTAAATATGCGGTTTCTATTTATGGCGGAAATGATATTTATTCCGAAGCAATGGATATATATGCACCTTGTGCTTTAGGAGCAACCATTAACGACGATACCATATATAAATTAAAAGCACAAGTTATTGCTGGAGCTGCTAATAATCAATTAGCAATCGAGCAGAAACATGGTAAAATTCTTCAAGAACGCGGAATCATTTATGCACCAGATTTTTTAATTAATGCAGGCGGTATCATTAACGTTTATGCAGAATTAGAAGGTTATGACCGTAAAGAAATTATGCGTAAAACAGAAAATATTTACAATACCACTTTGGAAATATTAAACAATGCCAATACACATAATATTACTACCAATCATGCTGCCTTGAATATAGCTCAAGCCAGAATTGATGCTAGAAAAAATGAGAATTCGAAGTAATTCGTTTAAATAAATATTATTTTTGCGAGGCGAAAGGACTACTTTCGCCTCTTTAAATTTAAAGTTCTTTGAAAGTATGCTAAATAGAAGACATATTCGGATTAAGGTAATGCAAACCATGTACGCCTATACAGGTGGTGAAGGAGGCGATTTTAAAGCCGATCAAACCTTTTTATTACGAAGTATTGATAACATGTATAATTTGTATTTACTGCAGTTATCGTTATTAATTAAGTTGCAAGAAAGATCTGAAGATTTTGTGATTAAAACGCAAAAGAAACAATTGGCAACTTCAGAAGATAGAGATCCCAACAAAAAATTCAGTAATAACGAAGTGTTGCTAGCACTGAAAAAGAACGTCAGTCTAATAGATGCTTTCGAGTTTTATAAAGTGATCAATTGGGAGTTGGATAGCGAGTATGTAGATGTTATTTTTAAAAGCATGTTAGCGTCCGATTTGTATGCCAATTATATGGAAACTCGCACATCCAGTTTTACAGAAGATAAAAATTTTATTGTCAGTTTGTTTAAAGATATCATTGCGCCTAATGATAAGCTTTATGATTATTTAGAAGATCAAAGTTTAACTTGGACTGACGATTTGCCTGTTGTAAATACGGCTCTTCTCAAACTATTACGAAAAGTAAAACAAAGTTCTGCTGATTCTTTTTTCTTGCCAGAACTATTTAAAGATGAAGATGACAGAGCTTTTGCTTTAGATTTGTTTAAGAAAACGATTTTAAAACAAAATAGTTTAAATGAAACTATAGCTGCTAAAACAAAA
>NZ_JNGS01000011.1:0-5230 GCF_001039595.1 Bizionia psychrotolerans | reverse complement strand
TGAACACTGAACACTGAACACTATACACTACTCCCTAATTTTCTTTCTGCGAAGTTCGAAATTCTGACCTAGATACACTTTACGTACCATTTCATCATTAGCTAATTCTTCCGGCTCTCCAGCTTTTAGAATACTACCTTCAAACATTAAATAGGTTCTATCTGTAATAGCTAATGTTTCTTGTACGTTGTGATCGGTAATAAGAATACCAATATTTTTTTTTGGTTAGTTGCGCTACAATACGCTGAATATCTTCAACAGCAACAGGATCTACACCTGCAAAGGGTTCATCTAATAAAATGAAATTTGGATCGGTTGCTAAAGCTCGCGCAATTTCGGTACGACGACGTTCACCACCTGATAATAAATCGCCACGACTCTTGCGAATATGCCCTAAACTAAACTCATCAATCAATGATTCCATTTTATGCACTTGCTCTTTCTTACTCAATTTGGTAAGTTGTAACACGCTTAAAATATTATCTTCAATACTTAATTTTCTAAAAACAGATGCTTCTTGGGCTAGATAACCAATACCATTTTGAGCCCTTTTATACATAGGGAATTTAGTGATATTTGTGTTTTCTAAATGAATGCTACCACCATTAGGTTTTATCAAACCTACAATCATGTAAAACGAGGTTGTTTTACCAGCACCATTAGGTCCTAATAATCCAACAATTTCTCCCTGATTAACTTCTAAAGATACATCCTTAACGACTTTTCTGCCGCTATAGGATTTCATTAAATGTTCTGCTTTTAGTTTCATAGGCTTAAACTCTGGGCTAAAATAGTAAAATCAGAGAGACAATTTTAGAATTTGGGTTGAATTTAGATAAAGTTTAACGGGATTTTAAATTAGAAATAAAGAATTAAGTACCAACCTGCCTGCCAGCAGTCAGAGAATTAAGAATTAGGATTTAATTTCTAATAAGGATTTATTCGTCAATTAATTTATTTCTTCTTTAAATCCTTTTTAGCTTGTCGCTCCTGATTTCTAACTACTATTTTAGAAATATAAATACTTACTTGGTATAATAACAAAATAGGAATGGCAACTATTACTTGGCTCGCAATATCTGGAGGCGTGATAATGGCTGAAATTATTAATACAATAACCAATGCAAACTTGCGGTATTTTTTAAGAATTTGAGGTGTAACGAGTCCGATTTTAGTTAGAAAGTAAATGACAATTGGCAACTCAAACACCAATCCAGATGCCAATGATGAGGATCTAACTAAGGCTATATAAGAACTTAAATCAATTTCATTTGAAATTTCACTACTCACATTATAGGTTCCTAAAAAGTTGATTGAAAGTGGTGTTACAATGTAGTAACCGAATAATACACCAATAAAGAACAGTAATGAGGTAATAATGATAAAGCCTCTCGAATGCTTGCGTTCACCAGGATTTAAACCTGGACTAATAAATTTCCAAAATTGATAGACCACATAAGGAAAGGCAATAATTAATCCTGCATAAATAGAGGTCCAAATATGAGCTGAAAACTGTCCAGCCATGGTTCTGTTTTGAATCCGGAATGGAAATTCATCTAAACAAAATGTGGTTTCAATTCCTATAAATTGTGATGCTTGACACAACCATTGATAGGTAGGGAAGGTCATGCGTTTAGGGCCAAAAATAATAACTTCAAAAATGAAATTTGAGAATAGAAAAGCAATTGTTCCACCTATGAGAATCGCGAAGGTAGACCGAATTAAATGCCATCTTAAATCTTCTAGATGATCCAGAAAAGACATGTCATTAATACTCTTTTTTGCCATTAGATAATGCCTTCTTTAATTAAATCATGAATATGTACAATGCCAGCATACTTCCCTTTATTTTCAACTAATAATTGAGTAATACCGTTAGATTCCATTAATTCTTTAGCATCTACAGCCATAGCATTGGCGTCAATACGTTTTGGATTGGCACCCATTATATCTTGAGCCGTTAAATGATTGAATTCGTTTGATTTTGTAAGCATACGTCGTAAATCGCCATCCGTAATAATACCCACTATTTTCTCATTTTCAACAACAGCCGTAACACCTAACATTTTTTCGGAAATTTCAATAATCACCTCTTTAATATTGGTGTTTGGGCTTACTTGAGGTTTTTGGTTTACCTCACTCATGTCACTCACGCGTAAATATAATTTTTTACCTAAAGCACCACCTGGATGGTATTTAGCAAAATCATTACTGGTAAATCCGCGTAATTCTAATAAGCAGACAGCCAAAGCATCACCCATTACTAATTGAGCCGTGGTACTAGTGGTAGGTGCTAAATTATTTGGACAAGCCTCTTTTTCAACAAAGGTGTTTAGTAAAAAATCGGAGTTTTTAGCCAAAAATGAATCGCGATTACCTGTAATAGCTATCATTTTATTTTTAGCACGTTTTATAAATGGAACTAATACTTTAATTTCTGGCGTATTACCACTTTTGGAAATACAAATAACGACGTCGTCTTCTAAAATTAATCCTAAATCACCATGAATGGCGTCAGCAGCATGCATAAAAACCGCAGGCGTTCCTGTAGAATTTAATGTAGCCACTATTTTAGTTGCAATAATGGCACTTTTTCCAATGCCAGTAATAATTACACGACCTTTGGAATTTAATATGCAAGTAACAGCATCCGAAAAATCAGTATCTAATAAAGAAGAAATATTAGCAATGGCCTGACTTTCCATGTCAATAGTCTGTTTAGCCGTCTGTAAGATGGTATTTTGAGTTTTCAAAATTTATTATTTTTTTGGGTTGATGCTTTTAAAGATTTTATTATCTTTAAAGTTATTCAAACTAAATAATTAATTTGTTGGTTTTTGAATGTTGCAAAGCTAACAAAAATATTTATGAGAGTTCTGTAAATGCACCCGTAATTAATTAATAGCCAAATTCAATACTGTGCATTTAAAATGAGGGAAATAAAATTTTAAAAACGATACATGTCTGTAAATGTAAAAGACTTGCACAGCGCATTAAAAACCTATTTTGGTTTTAGTGCATTTAAAGGCTTGCAAGAACCAGTAGTAAAAAGTATTTTATCGGGTAAAGATACATTCGTTATCATGCCAACAGGAGGTGGAAAATCACTTTGTTATCAGTTGCCAGCTTTAATGCAAGACGGGACGGCTATTGTGGTTTCGCCATTAATTGCCTTGATGAAAAACCAAGTAGACGCCATTCGTGGTATATCTGACGATTATGGTGTGGCACATGTTTTAAATTCGTCCTTAAATAAAACCGAAATAAAACAAGTCAAACAAGATATAACAGATGGGATTACTAAACTCCTATATGTGGCACCAGAGTCTCTTACCAAAGAAGAAAATGTGGAGTTTTTACGCTCTGTAAAAATCTCCTTTATGGCTGTAGATGAAGCCCATTGTATTAGTGAATGGGGACACGATTTCCGCCCAGAATATCGAAATTTAAAAAACATAATAGAACGTATAGGTGATAATATTCCCATTATTGGGTTAACTGCTACGGCAACACCTAAAGTTCAAGAGGATATTCTTAAAAATTTAGGTATTCATGATGCTATGACTTTTCAGGCGTCGTTCAATAGACCGAATTTATATTACGAAGTTCGTCCAAAAACAAAAAATGTGGATGCTGATATTATCCGATTTGTCAAAAAATATGAAGGCAAGTCAGGAATAGTATATTGCTTAAGTCGCAAACGGGTTGAAGAACTCTCGCAAACGCTTCAGGTCAATGGCGTAAAAGCCGTGCCATATCATGCAGGTTTGGATGCCAAAACACGTGCCAATCATCAAGATATGTTTTTAATGGAAGAGGCAGATGTTGTAGTGGCAACCATTGCATTCGGGATGGGTATAGATAAACCAGATGTTCGGTTTGTAATTCACCATGATATTCCTAAAAGTATAGAAAGTTATTACCAAGAAACTGGTCGTGCTGGTCGCGATGGTGGTGAAGGCTATTGTTTGGCTTTTTATGCTTACAAAGATATTGAGAAATTAGAGAAATTTATGTCAGGGAAGCCTGTTGCTGAACAGGAAATAGGCCATGCTTTACTTCAAGAAGTAGTTGCTTATGCGGAAACTTCTATATCTAGACGAAAGTTTATCTTGCATTATTTTGGTGAAGAATTCGATTCAGAAACTGGCGATGGTGCCGAAATGGATGATAATATGCGTCATCCTAAAAAACAACATGAAGCCCAGAAGAATGTTGAGCTTTTACTTGATATTGTTTCAAAAACCAATGAAAAATATAAATCTAAAGATTTAGTTAGTGTTATAATAGGTAAAGAAAATGCCTTAATTAATTCGCATAAAACCAACGATCAACCTTTCTTTGGCAAGGGTCGTGCGGCAAACGATAAATATTGGATGGCTTTAACGCGTCAGGTTTTAGTTGCTGGTTTTCTAAAAAAAGATATTGAAACCTATGGTGTTATTAAGTTAACAGAGACTGGTTTAGATTATATGAAAAACCCCAAATCGTTTATGATGACGGAAGATCATTTATTCAATTCTGAAGTAGATGAAGCTATTATTTCCGCATCCAAAGGTGGAGGAGCAGTGGCTGATGCTACCTTAATGAATATGCTAAAAGATCTGCGTAAACGGAATGCCAAACGATTGGGTATACCTCCTTTTGTTATTTTCCAAGACCCTTCATTAGAAGATATGGCTTTGAAATATCCGATTTCTATTGACGAAATGGGCCATGTTCATGGCGTAGGAGAAGGGAAAGCGAAAAAGTACGGTAAAGATTTTGTGGATTTAATTACAAGATATGTAAACGAAAATGATATTGTTCGTCCAGACGATATGATTGTTAAATCAACCGGAATGAATTCGGCTCTAAAGCTTTACATAATTCAAAATATTGATAGAAAATTACCGCTTGATGATATTGCGTCTGCAAAAGGCATGTCCATGAGCGATTTTATTAAGGAAATGGAAGCTATCGTTTATTCAGGTACGAAATTGAATATTAATTATTGGATTCAAGACATATTAGACGATGATCAGCAAGAAGAAATTCATGATTATTTTATGGATTCTAAAACGGATAAAATTGATGTAGCTATTGATGAGTTTGATGGCGATTATGACGATGAAGAATTACGTTTGTATCGTATTAAGTTTATTAGTGAGGTGGCGAATTAGATTTTTAGATTTAAGTTTCAAAGTTTCAAAGTTTCAAAGTTTCAAAGTTTCAAAGTTTCAAAGTTTCA
>NZ_JNGS01000010.1:0-27528 GCF_001039595.1 Bizionia psychrotolerans | reverse complement strand
TTTTACTTGTTTTTTACCATAGTACTTTGTTGTAAAACGTTTTTTTATTCAATTCCGATTATAAATGGTATTTTTGATTTAACAGCTTTATCATTTACACAAGCTGGATACCATTCTGTCATTTCGATCAGAAGTTTAGTGATTTCATCTTCCAAATCAGAATTAACTTTGGTTTGGTATTGGATAGAACTTTCTTCGATTTTCCCTTGTTCATTAATAACGACCCAAGTTCTTAATTTGGCTGGAAAATTATTGCTTAATTCCTTTAGTTTTTTCACAAGTACTTTGCTGTCAGATTTTAAACTCGGTCTTTTGTCGGGATGTAGATAAACTCCATTTTCATTAGTGATTCCGTAAAATATTTTATTCTGTTCCAATGTCCATTTATAATCTGTTGAATTTTTGTCGACACCTTTAAAAGTTTTGAATTTACCTTTAAACTCTTTTGTGTTTATTAGTTGTCCAGAAGAATCTATTTTATTGATTTGCAAAATATATTGTCCTCGAAGTTCTTTTATGTCTTTAAAAGGATTTTGATTTAGTTTCAAATAAATCTTATCAACAACATATTTGGGCTCGTTTAATCCAACAACATCTGTCCAATAATTATAAGTTACATTTTGGATGTTCAGATTTTTATTCAGTCGAATAATAATGTCGTGACCTGTAAATCCTGAACTGTAACTGTTAGAAATTTCAAGTTCAGAATCAGATGGGAAAGTAATATTTAGACTTTCAATGTGTTTTATTTCGTTTGCAATATCATCAAATCGATTGAATTCATCTTTAACCTCATATTTGGGAAGATTTTTGTCAATCGTAACTTTATCTTGTCCGAAAGCAAAATTTGTGATTAAAATCAATATGATAATTTGAATTCTCAATGTTTGTTCAAATGTTTTACAACGGTCTTGTATATGATACGTTGCGTGGTTTAGCACGTAATTTAGCAAATAAAAACCAGATAGAAAATCCGCAAGGATTTTCGTAAGTAGGCTAGTACTAGCAATGGATTATATACGTTGTTGTAAGTAGTTTTTTATTCAAATTTAAATTAGATATAAAATTATCAAAGTCAAAATTATAAAGATGATTGCAATAGTTATCAGTTCCTTTTTTCTTTCCGATTTTGCTTTTTTTCGAATGTCATTTTTTACTTTCTCCAATTCCGATTCCGATAGTTTTGGGAAATTATATTCAGGTTTTGAATCAGAACTTTTATAGCTTGACGAATTTCTGTCATTCCTTGCTTGCCTTTTTTGGTTTCGTTCTATTTTTCTTGCTAAAGTTGCTTTAAACTGTGATAAACTTCCGTCTGCCATTTTATTGTAGTTTTTTCATTTGCTTTTTCAAATCCTTTTCCGAAAGCGCAGAGTATTTTTGTAGTACAGAATTTTTATAGTTCTCGTCGATTTTTATAATTCTTTCATAAAATTTTAAAACATTGGAAATAGCTAATAATGAAGATTCATTCTTGTCAACATTTCTGCTAATTTGATTGTCTATTTCGCTTAATGTGTAAATCATAATGATTTCTTTAAAAAACTTATAAGATTTACTTGAATCCATAAATTCACTTATTCCGCTTACTCGCATTTCAACTTGCGGATTGTTTGAAGCGTACCATTTAAAAATTTCAGCTGATTTATTGGTAAAAATACTATCGGATTCAATTTGTGGGTTTTCTATTATCCAATTCAATGATTCTGTTGCTTCTTTGTCTGAAGTTATTTGTCCAAAACTTGTGTTTATAAAGGTTATTAAAAGTATAAATGTCAGTACTTTTTTAATCATAGTTTCTGGGTTTCTTAAATTACTTACAACGTTTATGTATAAGAATAGTTGAGGGTTTGTATGCGAGGATTTTCCGAAGGAAAATCAGATGTTACAAACACGCAGCGACCTTTGATTAAGCACTAAACCGCAATTATTTTTATACGGTGTTGGCAGCTGTTATTTTTAAAATTCAACATTAATTATTCCTAAAATACTGCAAATTCCAACAATCAAAAATATCAGTCCAACTAATGTCCCAAAGATTAAACTGAAACTATTGAAATTCCTTTCTTTTCCGATAACAAATTTTTCGGGATTTTTTGGGTCATACAATATGTCAATCGGTTTGTCTATGTTTTTTTTATAAGTCCGTATTTTGCTTAAATCAGTTGATGCGTAATAGTATGGTTTTTTCCGAATTTGTATTCCGTTTTTAGATGTAAATTCAACTGTCGGTGTTTTATATCCGTCAGAGTCTGATTCGTAGAACAGTATTTTTCCAACACTTTCAATTCCGTTTTTGTGAATATCGGAAAGAAAGTTCCAAAAGTAAATACTCATTATTGAAATCAAAGAGCCAAGAATAATAAAACAAACAACAGGTTTGTAAAACATAAAAAACACAAATAGAATAACTATTGGTATCGCATACTTTTTATTGTTTAATAGTTCCATTTATTATTTTAGTTCGTAAAGTATGTCTTTAATTGCTGCCAACGGTTTTGTATATGATACGTTGCGTGGTTTAATACGTAATTTAGCAAATAAAAACCAGATAGAAAATCCGCGAGGGTTTTCGTAAGTAAGCCAGCACTAGCAATGGATTATATACGTTGTTGGCAACAGTATTTTATTCATCGTATTTTACTTTTTCTCCTTTTGAAATAAAAACTAAAGCATCAAAATGCTTAAACCAATTTGTTTTATTTTTATTAAGATTAAATAGTCCTTGATATTCTTTTTCTGTGTATTCAGGGTTGATACTAATTATCCGTTTTGAGTCAATAAAATAATTTTTTTCTGTGGTAGGTAAAAAATAAAGTAGGTTGTCTTTGTCGTTACTAGATTTTTCTACCCATTTAGGTTTTACATTTCCAATGTACATTGTTGAAAAAGCGATGTGATATGAGATATCAGGATTCATATTTACGAATTGACTTCCCATCGTTTGACCTTTCATAAACTCATATTCATATTTTGCCATATGTGCATTTGCCAACCACACAATAAATTTTTTATTTGGCATTGTTTTAACTAGGAAATCTAGGTTTTTTGCCATTTGGCTATCTCTAATTGGTATGCCTTTTTTACTGCTTTTATGAGTTGAATTTATAATAATATCACTTTTGTAACTTTGCAAAAATTGAGTCCAAAGTTTATCTTTAATTATTGTATCGTTTTTTAGTAAGTTATCAACTTCATTAATTAGGTATTCTAAATTTGATTTACCAACAATTTTGTTTGCTTTCTTTCTGTTTTTGATATATTTTTCAGTTGTTTCGGTAAATTTTTCATCAAAATTAATAGAATTATTTTTCAGGAATTCAGTCAATTTATTTGTGAAATTATTCCAAGTATAACCTGAACCCATTTGATTATCAAAACCCCAGATAGTGACATTATGTTCACTTAAAAATTCGAATAGTTCCATACATTGGACAGAACGAGACCAAAAGGAATATAAATTAACTTTGTTATGGTCAAAATAGAGACCAAAAAAATCGCCTTCAAAAGCGATGTCTTTAAATCCTTTTTCTAGAACTAAATATTTTACAAATTCAGTTTTAGCTGAAAAATCGGAACCAATATTATGTTGTGATTCTCCCAAAAAAACAACTTTTTTGTCAGTTAAATTAGTGTCTAAAATATCTTTAACATTTTCGGTTAAAAGATTTTCAATTGAGTTCAATTCGTAAATATTCTCCTCGATTTGAGCCAAAATAGAATTTAGACCAAAGATCATAAAAAGTAGTACTGTCGTTTTTTTTCATATTGTTGCCAACGTGATTGTGTATGATTTCGTTGCGTGTTTAAGCAACTAAATTAGTAAACTAAAACGAACCAGAGGAAATTCCGAAGGAATTTCCAAGTAGGCTAGAACTAGCAATGAATTATACACGGTGTTGTGCCTAGTTTTTTATTCTTTGGTCTTTGTATTTAACAACCCATTCTTTTGCTTCTTCTAATGTTTTTGGATAGCTGACATAATTATTTGATTCCGATTTATAATATTCCGATTTCCCTTCTTGATAAACGTGTTGGAAAGGGAAACCTTCTGAAATCATAAACTTTACAAGTTCCCATTTTTTCTTATCAGTCTTTTTGGGTGGTCGAAAACTATGATTAATAAAAATCATTTGATTTGAACACAAAGGACATTTTCCAAGATGTAGATTAGTTAAATCTAATCCCAAATTTTCTACTCTATAACATTCTAAACAAACAGCTTTGTGTCCCATTTATTCTTTAATATTCAGTTTTATTTTTTGTCCGTCTTTCAAATCTTTTATCTGAAATCCTAAATCTCCGCTAAAAGCAATTAATTCCGCAAAACTTATTTTTCCGAGATTTGATTTTTCATATTCTCCGCCAACAACAGCCGACATTTTCAGGCAATATTTTTCATTTTCTTTTAACTCTCCAAGTTCCGATTTCGCAATATTCACAAGGTTTGTCACTTCCCAATCTTCAATAAATTCAGAGTCGGCAGAAATAAGGTCAAATCCAGATTCCGATTCCGCAATTTTTTCACAACGAATTTCTTCAGGACAAATTCTCCAATATTCACTTTTGTCCGTTTTGAAAATCACGTTTCCAAATTCATTCGTGCGAATGATTTCGGTTGCGTTAAATCCTTTCCAATTCCAAGCTTTATTTATTTCCGCAATCATTTTCTCAAATTAGGCACAACGTACGTGTATAGGTAATGGTGTATATATATCTATTATATCTACACCAAATCTAATCAATCTCAACAACTTCCCAAATACGTAGTTCTACGTAAATTTAAAGTCCATTTAAAAAATCAACCAACTGCTGTACAGCTTTTCCACGGTGTCCAATGCGGTTTTTTTCTTCCAAAGATATTTCGGCAAATGTTTTGATATAACCGTCGGCTTTAAAAATAGGATCGTAGCCAAAACCAGAGGTTCCGGACTTAGCTTTGGTAATACTGCCTTTGCAAATACCTGTAAAGGTTTCTAACTTTCCATTTAAGTGAAGCGCAATAACGGTTTTAAATTGTGCCTTACGGTTGTCTTGGGTTTCTAAATTGGTGAGCAACTTATTCATGTTGTCATCGGCATCACGTTGCTCGCCTGCATAGCGTGCAGAATATACGCCAGGTTCACCATTTAAGGCATCCACTTCTAAACCTGTATCATCCGCAAAACAATCGTATCCAAAATGCGTTTTTACGTATTCTGCTTTTTGTATGGCATTACCTTTTATGGTATTTTGGGTTTCAGGAATATCCACATAGCAACCTATATCTTTCAAACTCAATACCGTAATATGCTTGGGAATTAAATGTTGAACTTCCCTAATTTTGTTTAAATTGTTTGTCGCGAAAACGAGTTGCATATTCTATAATTTAATGTATTTTTAGCTTGTAACAAATGTAATTCAAATTCTACAATCCCTTCAATTTATTGGTATTTATGCGCAACGCTTTTTTTATTTTTACGATTTGCTTTTTGAGTTGTTTATCAAGTCAATCGCAAATTTTAAAAAATGTAGATTCCACCAAAGTCTACAAAGTGGTTGATAGCATGTTTATAGATCGGGATTTGGAAAATTATTCGGCTAGAATTTTTACAAACTATAAAGTAAAACGTTTTTCAGTTCGGGATGATGATTCAAAAACCCGTTTTATTCCCAATAACCCATTTGGTGTTGGTTTTGGTTTTGCCAGCCGAAAAATAGTGATTGATATTGCCTTTAACCTGAAAACCAATAAGGAGAACATTACCAACCGATTTGATTTGCAAGGCACTGCAATTCTTGGAAAAAACCATTTTGTGAATATCTATGTTCAAACTTACAAGGGTTTTAATGTAAAAAACAATTACAATGAGCCAACTATTTTTCGCGATGATATTAAATCCGCAACCGCTGGTTTTAATTATTTATTTACAGTGTCAGACATTGAGTTTTCTATGGCTATGCTAAAAGCAGGTGTTTCTAAACGAAACAAAAATGTTTATATAACTGGTGGTTTAGGGACTTTTGCTGTTTTCGATTATTTTTCTGGAAACGAAACTATTTTGTCCAATCAAGGCGCATTGTATTATAATGAAGAAGCCAATATAAAACGTTATAACTCGGCTGGAATTGGTGTTTTGGGTGGCTTTATTTCGGCTTTTGCGTTACCAAAAAACTTCGTGGCTTCGTTTAACGTAATGCCTGGAATTGCTATTATGAATAAGCAGGTTACCTTAACGGACGATACGTATAAACCTTCAAACCCAATGCTGTATAAAGTAGATTATACCGCTGCTTTGGCTTATAATGCCGATCGTTATTATATTAGTTTAATATACAATGGAAGTGCTTATTCTACCAGCTTGGATTTTGATAATAAGCAGCTTTTCAGTTTAAGTAAAGCCAAATTGGCTTTTGGATATAAATTATGGGCTAAAAAGAAAAATAAATAGTTAATCCTTTTGTAAAATTTCGTTGAAACATTAAATAATTGGTATTTTTATAAAACTAATTTCTAACTGGATAAAATTGATGACATATATCATTTTAAATAGGGAAATAAGCTTTTAAATTTGAATATAAACCATAAAAACACCTATAGATATGACTATAAATTTTCAATATGTAAATCTCGATTCAAGTGATGCATTAACTACTTATACGCAAGAAAAGCTCCAATCCCTTATAAAAAAATACGATTGGTTAATTAATTGTGATGTGCAATTTAAAAAAGAAAACAGCACGAAAGAGGAAGGCTTTATTTGTAGTATGGAATTAAGTTTACCAGGCCCGAGGATTTATGCCATTTCAAATGAGAAAAATTTTGAAGCATCTGTAAAAGAAACCATTAGCGATTTAGAAAAGCAACTTAAAAAGCGTAAACATACGTTTTCTACTAAATAAAAAGGTTATCTAATTTAAACACAATTAATTTTGAAAATTGTTGTTTTAAAAATTAGAAAAATTGTTACTTTCTGAATTGTTTATTAAAGTTAGACGAATTCAGTCTTTATTCTTTGTTCTAACAGTTCCGATAATTATCGGAACGGTCTTAATTCAGTTTTTCACCGATGATGATATGGTTCGTTTTTTAAAATGGTAAAAGCACGATAAAACTGCTCAACCATAAACAACCGTATCATCTGGTGAGAAAATGTCATTTTTGATAAGGATAATTTGCCTTGGGCTTTTTCATAAACGGCTTCCGAAAACCCATAAGGTCCTCCAATAACAAAAACCACTTGCTTAATTCCAGAATTCATATACTTCTGTAAATATTCTGAAAATGCTACGGAATGCATTTGCTTACCATTTTCATCCAATAAAATGAGCGTGTCTGTTGATGAAAGTTTAGCTAAAATAAGCTCACCTTCTTTTTCTTTTTGTTGCGCTTCGCTTAAGTTTTTTACCTTTTTTAAATCTGGAATTATTTCAAATTCAAACTTGATGTAATGTGATAACCGCTTCTCATAATCATCTATCAACGTTTGCAGCTGTTTATTATCAGTTTTGCCAATGGCAAGAAGTTTTATAGTCATCTGCAAATTTATTATTTTTTTTGAATATTTATCGCTTTAAAATAATGTTGCCAATAGCGTGTAGTTTTTCAACATCCCAAATCAATAAATAGATGTTTGCCAAAAGCATCAACCCAACAATAAATGGTGTTCCGGTAAAATGCATAGATGTTACAATGGCCAGAATATTAATAACTATGGGTAAATAAAGTAAAGCGCCTAAAAAAGTGGTTTTGGGAATGAGTAGGAGTAGCACAACGGTTAATTGCAGCAAGCCAATAAAGTTCCAATACCAACCAGATTGGTAAAGGGCTTCAAAAAAGAAACCAACAGGATCGTCGGTTCCCAAGGTGGTGAATCGATTTCCTACTAATTTGGTTAAACCAGATGGTACGAAAGCTACTGCTAAAAGTATGCGTGTAAACCACGTAAAAATTTTAAAAAAAAGTTGGTTATGAAGCGAAATAACTGTGGTTTTAAGTGTGGTCATGATACGTTGGTTTACTATTAGGACGATTTTGAAACAGAAATGTTACTATTAAAATATAGTCTTTAAAAGCAATGATCTTGATGACTGTAATTGGGTTCTATTTCAAATATTCCTGACCCTTCAAATCGGTTTATGGTTAGCGTTTCTTGCCAGTCTTTTTTATGTTTAGTCCAATCGTCATTTCTCAATAATTTTTTAGCGGATTGATCTGAAAAATGCGAGCCAATCAGGAAGTACTCACCATCTGGTTTTATAAAAACGGTACTGTAATGACTTCGGAATTTAAAAAAGTTGTTTTTGAAAAATCCGTTGTCTGTTACCCAGTTAAAATTCTTGTATTCGTTCGCAATTCCGTTGTTTTCATCAACCATATAAAAAATTTCAGAATTGAATCTTCCTTCAAATTTTTTAATGCATTTTTTACTATTTTTCACAAAATCTTTGCGACTTTCTATAAAAGCTTCTTCGGTTAAATTAGGGTTGTAGTTGTCAGATTCCTTTACAGAGTCTATTTCCACGTGATGAACCACTTGCATATGTTTAACATGATTTTTGTAAGCCATTTTATAAGGGTAAATGGTATCGAAAAATTTGATAATTAACGTTTTGTTTGACTCAATGTTTTCATGTGAATCACGCATCAATAATTTTCTAATTTGTGTATAAGCTGTTTGATCAATTTTACCAAATTGAAATTTTGGAAGTATTTTATAGATTATTAAGGAGTCAACTTGGTATTTATAACATTTAAAAGCGCGTAAAAGACATTTTTCAGAATAGTCTAATGAGTCGGTTTTTTTTAAATTTTCATCAATATAAACGTGGTTTTGTGCATACAGTTGTAAACCCATAAAAACGGTAAGCAGTGTTAGGAATATTTTTTTTGAATTCATTAAGAAGGTTTAAGCAAAAATGCTATATTTTCGTAGTGTCTAAAAATACTAAAAAATGATTACCCAAGACCAATTTAATAAAGAAATAGAATTAATTATAGCCAATGCCATTCGTGAAGACGTTGGTGATGGCGATCATAGTTCTTTAGCCTGTATTCCTAAAAGTGCTAAAGGTAAGGCGAAGCTTTTAGTGAAAGACAAAGGTATTATTGCAGGAGTAGAATTCGCAAAGCTGGTGTTTGCCTATATTGATAAAGACCTGAAAGTAGAAACCTTAATAGCTGATGGCAATCCTGTAAAATATGGTGATATAGTTTTTTATGTTGAAGGATCTTCGCAATCTATTTTAAAAGCGGAACGTTTGGTATTGAATGCCATGCAACGGATGAGTGCAATTGCCACAAAAACGAAAGAATTCGTAGATTTATTGGAAGGAACTGGAACCAAAGTTTTAGACACCCGAAAAACAACACCAGGAATTCGTGCTTTAGAAAAATGGGCAGTAAAAATTGGTGGTGGTGAAAATCACAGATTTGCTTTGTATGATATGATTATGCTTAAAGATAACCACATTGATTTTGCAGGAGGCATTACTAAAGCTATTGAAAAAACCAAACAATATTTAAAAGACACGAATCGTGATTTGAAAATTATTGTAGAAGCTAGAAATTTAGATGAAATAGCAGAAATATTAAAAACCGAAGGTGTTTATCGTATTTTAATAGACAATTTTAATTATAATGATACCAAGAAAGCAGTTGCTTTAATTGGCGACCAATGCTTAACCGAAAGTTCTGGAGGCATTAATGAACAAACCATCAGAAATTATGCTGAATGCGGTGTGGATTTTATTTCATCAGGTGCTTTAACGCACTCTGTTTATAACATGGATTTAAGCTTAAAAGCTGTTTAATTCCATATCTGAAAACCCGTAAAAACTAAAAATTATTCATGTCGCAACCTGTAGAAGAAAAATTGGCTAAAATTCCCGTGGTCAATTTGGTGGTTAAACTTTTAAAGAAAGTGAAACTGCCAGGTTTGGAAGGCTTGTCTTTATATGATTTGATGGAGCTCTACAGTATTGGCATTGTAAAAGGGGCTTTAACAACAAGAGCAAGTGCCATTGCGTTTAATTTTTTTACGGCTATTTTCCCCTTTCTATTATTTGTGTTAATCATTATTCCTTACGTACCAATTGACGATTTTAAAATAGAATTTCAACGCTTTTTAAATTCCTTTTTACCACCAAGCACATCCGAGTTTTTCTTTGCTAATATTTTTGAAAACATAGATAGTACAGAACGTGGTGGACTATTATCATCCGTTTTTCTGGTCTCTATGGCTTTAATGGCGAATGGAATTAATGCCGTTTTTGCAGGTTTTGAAAGCTCATATCATGAGCAATTATCACGAAACATATTTAAACAATACATGTATGCTTTAGGAGTCGCTTTAATTTTGGCTTTCCTATCTATTCTAACGGTCGCCATATTTTTGTATTTTCAAATTTATATTATGGGCAATTTACAAACCTTTGGTTATGTAGATGAGGAGAGTACTATTGTGTGGATACTTATTGGTAAATTTATATTCTTTATTGCCATGATTTATTTAGCAACAGCCACCTTGTATTATTTTGGAACACGAGAAGGAAAAGAATCTCGATTTTTCTCCATAGGTGCTTTATTTACTACCTTACTCATTATATTAACATCTTATTTATTCGGTGTTTATATTGAGAATTTCTCTCAATATAATGAGCTATATGGCTCAATTGGTGCACTTTTAATTTTGCTTTTTTATCTGTGGTTAAACAGTAATATTCTCCTAATGGGTTATGAATTGAATGCCTCATTAAATCAATTGCGAAAGGGATTTTAACATGAACAACTTTTTTATAAATGTCATATTACCTATTCCTATTGAAAACAGTTTTACGTATCGTATAACATCTGCGGAAGCCGATTTCATTAAACCAGGAATGCGTGTTTCTGTACCATTCGGTAAAAGCAAAATTTATACAGGAATTGTTCAAACGATTCATAATGATGAACCACTTATTTATGAAGCGAAAGACATTCATCAAATTTTAGATGAAACGCCAATTGTTACTCAAGCCCAATTTCAACTGTGGGAATGGATGTCTAGGTATTATATGTGTACGCTTGGTGATGTGATGCGTGCTGCACTTCCTGGCGCTTTTATTCTAGATAGTGAAAGCATTATTTCCAAGAATTTGACTTTAGAAATCAATGAAGCCGATTTAAAAGATGATGAGTTTTTAATTTTCGAAGCCTTACAACATCAAACCTCTTTGAAAATTCAAGACATTAGTAATATTGTCGATAAAAAGAATGTAATGCCTTTGGTCAAGCGCTTATTAGAAAAAGAAGCGATTTCGGTTCACGAAGAAATTTTCGATAAATACAAACCGAAACTAGTTCGTTATGTGAAACTTCAAAATAAATTTCAAGATCAACAAGCTTTACAGGAATTATTAGAAGAATTAAGTCGCGCACCCAAACAACGTGATGTGGTTTTGACGCTCTTTTCGGTAACCGCAAAAACCAAAAAACCCATTCCTGTTTCTGATTTAACAGAAGCTAGTAATAGTTCATCTGCCATTATAAAAACGTTGATAGATAAAGAGATTCTTGAGGAATATTTCATTCAAACGGATCGGGTTCAGTTTGATGATGACCAAGAAACGGAAGGCTCCAAACATTTAAATGATGCACAGGAAGTTGCTATGAAAGATATTTTAGAATCTTTCAAAAATCAGAATATTGTTTTATTGCATGGTGTTACGTCTTCTGGAAAAACAGAAATCTATGTCAAACTTATTGAAGATGCGCTAAGGCAAGGAAAACAGGTCTTGTATTTGCTTCCGGAAATTGCCTTAACAACCCAACTAGTTTCACGATTACAAAATTATTTTGGTGAGCAAGTGGCTGTTTTTCATTCTAAATATTCAAACAATGAACGTGTTGAAGTTTGGAACCAGGTGTTGAGTAATTCGCCAAAGGCACAAGTTGTTTTAGGAGCACGTTCATCCGTATTGTTGCCATTTCATGATTTAGGATTGATTATTGTTGATGAAGAGCATGAACAATCTTACAAGCAATTTGATCCTGCTCCACGTTATCATGCACGTGATACAGCTATTGTTTTAGCCAGTATTTTTAAAACGAAAACCCTTTTAGGTTCCGCAACACCGAGTTTAGAAAGTTATTTTAACGCACAACAGCAAAAATACGGTTTGGTAGAATTGTCAACGCGTTTTAATAATGTTATGATGCCAGATATTGAATTAGTGGATATTAAGGACAAACATAAGCGGAAACGTATGAAAGGCCATTTCAGTGATCGGTTGATTGAAGAAATGACAGAAACCTTGGAAGCTGGTCATCAGATTATCTTATTTCAAAACCGTAGGGGTTATTCGCCAATAATAGAATGTGAAACTTGTGGGCATTCACCACAATGTCCAAGTTGTGATGTCAGTTTAACCTATCATCAACATCGTGATCAGTTGCGTTGTCATTATTGTGGCTATCATAGTGTTATGATTAAAAAATGTGGTGCTTGTGGCAGTGTAGAATTGGATAATAAAGGTTTCGGTACCGAACAAGTAGAGAAGGAGGTAAGTATGCTATTTCCAGACTACAAAGTAGCACGTATGGATTTAGATACCACTCGTGGCAAATATGGTTACGAAAAAATTATTAGCACCTTTGAAAACCAAGAAGTCGATATTTTAGTCGGTACACAAATGCTAACCAAAGGATTGGATTTTAGAAACGTGAAATTAGTAGGTGTTATGAATGCGGATAATATGCTTAATTTTCCAGATTTTAGAGCACATGAACGCAGTTTTCAATTGTTGCTGCAAGTTTCAGGACGTGCAGGACGTACTGATAAACGTGGAAAAGTATTGATACAAACCTATAATCCACATCATAATATTCTGCAGCAGGTTTCGACTAATAATTATGCACAGATGTTTAAAGAACAGATGGACGACCGATATAATTTTAAATATCCACCCGTTTATCGTTTGGTAAAAATCACCTTAAAGCATCGTGATTATAACAAAGTGAATGTCGGAGCAGATTGGTATGCAAAATCGTTACGACAAGTTTTTAATCAGCATGTTTTAGGGCCTGAATTCCCACCAGTTTCCCGAATTAGAAATCAATATCACAAAAATATATTAGTAAAAATCCCCAATAAGCAATCGCTTGCCAAGACTAAAGCAGCCATTCTTAAAATAAACACGAGTTTTTCAAGCGTAAAGGATTTCAGACCCATTCGCGTGATCTTAAATGTGGATAATTATTAGAAATTAGAAGATTTAAAAGCAAAAAAAATCCTGATGTTTAAATCAGGATTTTTTTTAAATATTGTTTAGTGCATCGACCAGTTGGGTCTTTTTATTCCTACTTAAAGGAATTTCATAAGCACCAACCTCTACGTTTTTACTATTGAAACGATCCACTTTATCGAGATTCACGATATAGGATTTATGAATCCGTAAAAATTTCCCTTCCGGTAATTCGTGTTCAAAAGCTTTCATAGTGGATAACACGACGAGGCTTGTTTCTTCAGTAACTAATTTAACATAATCACCAAGGGCTTCAATCCACTTGATATCTTTAATATAAACTTTACGTTTTTTCAAATTGCTTTTCACAAAAATGTGTTCGCCTTCTGTTTCGTTAAAATCTAATTTAAGTTTATGTTGCTCAACAGCTTTATCAACGGCTGTATTAAAGCGCTCTCTAGTAATTGGTTTGTGTAAATAATCAGTAGCATCATAATTAAATGCTTTAAAGGCGTATTCCGTTTTACCAGTTACAAAAATAATTTGGGGTTTGTTGTTTAATACATCCAGCAATTCAAAACCATTTAATACAGGCATTTCAATATCCAAGAAAATTAAGTCTACTTTATGGGTATTTAATCCGTTTTTGGTTTCCAACGCACTATTGTACTCGGCAATTAAATTAAGAGATGGGTGATTTTCAATTAATTTAACAATCGAGAGACGTTGAATCGCGGAGTCGTCAACTACTACACAGTTTAATGTCATAACATTTTGTTTTATTTCGGTTAAGATATCGACAATAGTACAAAAAATTCGGTTAAAAACCAAAAAACATCGGTAAAACGTTTATTTTAACATTTCATTAACAAAATTGAGTTCGAATATGACAAACGTAAATTTAGTTTGAAATTATGTTGTAATATATGAAATAAATAATTACTTTTGCACCCATTTTTAACTATAAAATTTAGATTTTTATGAATCATTATGAAACTGTTTTCATCTTAAATCCCGTTTTATCTGAAGTTCAGATAAAGGAAACAGTACAGAAATACGAAGAATTTCTTGTTTCTAAAGGAGCGAAGATGATATCCAAAGAGGATTGGGGCTTAAAAAAATTAGCGTATCCAATTCAAAACAAAAAAAGTGGTTTTTATCACTTATTCGAATATCAAGTTGATGGCGAAGTTATCAATCCATTAGAAGTAGAGTTTAGACGTGATGAGCGTTTTATGCGTTACTTAACAGTAGCTTTAGATAAGCATGCTGTTTCTTGGGCAGAAAGAAGAAGAGTTAAACTTAAAGAAAAAGCGTAATTATGTCATCTATAGAGCAACAAGCAAAAGGAAAGAAAGACGGTGAAATTAGATATTTAACACCGTTAAATATAGACACGAATAAAGCGAAAAAATATTGTCGTTTTAAGAAGTCTGGTATCAAGTACGTGGATTATAAAAATCCAGACTGGTTATTAGGTTTTGTCAATGAACAAGGTAAAATTTTACCAAGACGTTTAACAGGAACTTCTTTAAAATACCAAAGAAAAGTATCTGTAGCTGTAAAAAGAGCACGTCATTTAGCATTAATGCCATATGTGGCCGATTTATTAAAATAAAATACTCATAACAATGGAACTTATATTAAAACAAGACGTTGAAAATTTAGGATTTAAAGACGATGTTGTAACGGTTAAGAACGGTTATGGTAGAAATTTTTTAATTCCTCAAAAGCAAGCTGTTTTAGCTACTATTTCTGCAAAGAAAGTATTAGCTGAAAATTTAAAGCAACGTGCATTTAAAGACAAGAAAATTATTGATGATGCTACCAAAATTGCAGAGGCTATCAAATCTTTAGAAATTAAGATTACAGCTAAAGCTACTGAAGGTGCATCAGCAGGTGATAAATTATTTGGTTCAATTACCAAAGCAGATTTAGTTGAAGCTTTTGAAAAAGAAGGACACACAATTGACAAAAAATTCATTAGTATTACTGGTGGTAGTATTAAGCGTTTAGGTCAGTATGATGCGGTAATTCGTTTACATAGAGAAGTAACTGTTGAATTACCATTCGAAGTTATTGCTCAAGCATAATTAGCATTTGCACAGTATAATAAAAACCGTTTGGACTGGCTCTAAACGGTTTTTTTAATTTCAATTTTTGTACATTTTTATTATGAGACTATCAGTATTGCTCGTTTTTCTAATTATTTTTTCGTGTAAAGATAAACCGACTGCAACGGAAGAGGTTATTCCTGACTTTTCATTAAGACCATCTGCCTTAATTCAGGCGTTTCAATACCAACCTAATGTGTCACCTTTAATTAGCGTGCATCGTGGAGGTGTTGGCTTGGTTAATTATCCAGAAAATTGTTTAGAAACGATTAAGTACGTAAATGATAGCATTGTTGCTGTTTTTGAAATAGATGTTGCCAAAACAAAAGATGGCGTTCTGGTTTTAATGCACGACAATACATTAGAACGAACAACTACAGGAACTGATAAATTAACGAATTATACCTTTGATGAACTTCAAGCTTTTAATTTAGTAGATGACTTTGGAAACGAAACCTCATATAAAATACCCAAATTTTCTGATGTTTTAACTTGGTCTAAAGCCAATAATGCCATACTAACGATTGATATTAAAAAGAGTGTAGATGTAACCGAAATTATTCAAGCTATTCGGGAAAATCACGCAGAAGATATTTCCATAATTATTACGTATGATATGGAACAAGCCAATAAAGCTTATGAATTTGCACCTGAATTATTATTATCCGTTTCCGCAAGAAATCAGCAGGAATTAGATTGGCTATTAGAATCGGATATTCCAACTCAAAATATGTTGGCATTTACAGGAACTAGATTGTCAGATACTAGTTTATATAATAATTTGCATAAAAAAGGCGTAAAAACCATGTTAGGAACGCTTGGTAACTTGGACAAACAAGCAGAAGCTAAAGGCGATTCCTTATATGTAAAATGGCAAAAATTAGGCATTGATATTTTTGCTACTGATAGACCATTTGAAGCTGCTAAAGCTTTACAGATTGAAAAATAAAAACGAATATTAAATTAATTAGTACCCATGAAATACGCAAGATTAACCAAAGAACAATTTGAAGAATTACATCAAGAGTTTATCAATTTTCTCGCGACACAAACCATTACAGCAGATGAATGGAATGATATTAAAACGAACAAACCTGAAGTTGCCGAACAGGAATTAGATGTGTTTAGCGATTTGGTTTGGGAAGGCGTTTTAAATAAAGTGGTGTATATAGAGCATATTTCGCCTCAACAAATGCATGTGTTTCATTTAAAAGATGAGCATATGCATTTGATTGCTGTAAAATTGAAAAACCCAATCGATTTAACCACCAAAGATGGTTTCAATTGGTTACGCGAAAATTTGATGGATGACGATGTTGAGTTTCTTCAAGCGAAAAAAGACTATTCAGACGATAAAAATAAAGATAAGTTTCAACTCATTCAACAAGGAGGCGTGATTACCAAAGGTGACTTATTTCAGTATTTGGATAAATTGATAAATTAGATTAAAGCATTGTCATTGCGAGGAACGACGGTAGGAGTGACGTGGCAATCTTTTGAATTGGTATCCCAATAACTATTAAAAAGATTACCAGGCTTTTTTAAATGAAAAAGCTCGTAATGACAGCTGATTATTAATTATTTTTGTTGAAGAGTTAATTTATAGTATAAATGAGTTCCGACTTTTGTCGGGATTAAAAAAGAGATTCCCACTTTCGTGGAAAAAGAGTATGGCACAAAAACCAAGTATACCAAAAGGCACGCGCGATTTTAATCCAGAGCAAGTTGCTAAACGTAATTATATATTTCAAACCATCCAGAAGCAATTTGAAACCTTCGGATTTCAACCTATTGAAACACCAAGTTTTGAAAATTCGGATACCCTTATGGGAAAATATGGTGAAGAAGGTGATCGTCTGATTTTTAAGATTTTGAATTCTGGTGATTATTTAAATAAGGTTGATGATGCCTTGTATTCTGAAAAGGATTCTAATAAAATTATCTCCAGTATTTCCGAAAAAGCCCTTCGTTACGATTTAACAGTTCCTTTTGCACGTTACGTTGTTCAACACCAAAACGAAATTGAATTCCCGTTTAAACGTTACCAAATGCAACCTGTTTGGCGAGCAGATAGACCACAAAAAGGTCGTTTCAGAGAATTTTATCAGTGTGATGCGGATGTGGTTGGTTCCACATCATTATGGCAGGAAGTAGAATTCGTTCAATTATATGACAGCGTTTTTTCGGCATTAAAACTGGAAGGTGTTACCATAAAAATCAACAATCGAAAAATACTTTCTGGAATTGCCGAAGTCATTGGAGCGAGTGATAAACTCATTGATTTTACCGTGGCTTTAGATAAACTCGACAAAATAGGCGAGGAGAAGGTAAAGGCAGAAATGCTGGAAAAAGGCATTTCGCAAGCTGGAATAGATAAATTGCAACCATTGTTTACGGTTACTGGTGATTTCAATTCGCAAATAGAACAGCTTAAATCCATTTTATCTACTTCAGAAGAAGGCAAAAAAGGTATTAAAGAATTGGCGTTTATAGATCAAGCTATTTCAGAATTGGGTTTACAATCTGCCAAATTACAGTTGGACGTGACATTAGCACGTGGTTTAAATTATTATACAGGAGCTATTTATGAAGTCTCTGCACCAGAAGGTGTCAATATGGGATCCATTGGTGGTGGTGGTCGTTATGACGATTTAACTGGTATTTTTGGTTTAAATGATGTGAGTGGTGTTGGCATTAGTTTTGGATTAGATCGTATTTATTTGGTATTAGAAGAACTGAATTTGTTCCCAGAAACGGTAACTAAAAATATTGATGTATTGTTTATCAATTTTGGTGAAACGGAAGCCTTATTTAGTCTAAAAGCAATTAAGCAACTTCGTTTAAAAGGGTTGAATGCTGAATTATATCCAGATGCTGCTAAAATGAAAAAACAAATGAATCATGCCAATAAGCGCAACATTCCATTTGTAGTTTTAGTAGGAGATAATGAAATGGAAAACAATTTGTTTACGTTGAAAAACATGATTTCAGGCGAGCAATTTGAATTGTCACTAGAGGATTTGTTCTCTAAATTAGCTTAAAAGTATTTCGAAAACAACGCGTTATATATCAACATGAAAAAAGCCCTGAAAAATTAATTTCAGGGCTTTTTTAGTTTAGTGGTTGATAATGTTTGCTATTATTTAATTATTACTTTTTTAGTTATCAGGCTACCGTCAGTTTTTTCAAGATTAATAATATAAGTTCCTGTGCTTAAGCCAGTCACTTTAATTTCTTGGTAGTTTGTTTCTTCCAGTTTATCAACACGGATTACCGATTGGCCAAGAATGTTAAACATTTCTGCAGCATCTAGATTAACCATTTTCGGATTATGAATAATGATACTGCCTTTAGTGTTCGCAAAATAAACATTTAGGTTTTCTTGCGTCGCCACGTCATCAGTGCTTAATGAATTTCCATCCGTAAATGTAATTTCAAAACGATCTGTATAATTTCCAGCGGCTAAATAGATTTCATAGTTGCCATTGGTACGTAAGTTGTGATAAATATCCAACTCCATATCATGAACAAATATGCTTAAATCATCTGGAATGTGTTCTAAACTATCAATAGTTATATTATTCAAACCATCATCGCCAGTTTTAATGTGTAATGGTAGAACTGTTTCTTCAGTAAAAGTATCAATACCTTGAATGGTGTACTTATCAGCATCAATTAACCAAGCCATATCATCTACTTGTACTTCATTTAGTAAGCCATCAAATCCCCAATCGTACGCTAAAGAAGCACGATCGTCGGCAGTTACCAATAATTGTCTGTGAATGGTATTCACGGAGTTGAAACCTAATCGAATTTTCATTCGTGTATCTACCACATCCACATTTTGTTGTGCAGACCTCATGAACAAGGAAGCAGAGCCATCTTCTTTTTGAAATACACGTTGACCATTGTTAAAAACGACATCTGCATCAGCTTCACCCAGTACAAAGAAACCTTGTCCTACAGGAATATAACGTCCTGGTGTTTTAGTGCCAATTCCAGTTGTTGGTAAATCAGGATGTGATGATGCATGATCAGCAGCTGGAGCACCACCTGAAAAGTTGTATGTTCCATAGCCACCTTCATATTCCCTAGTAATATGTGAACCGCCTCCAAAATGATCCCAGTAGTAAAGTGTACCACTGATTAATGGGTCTGCACCAGCACCATCAATTGTCGGTCCATTGTCTGTGATAAATTGTTCAGCATCAATAGCAGAAGCATATGGGTTTCCAACGAGGTATTCGTTACCTGCATTAATTCCTAATGCAACATTTCCATTATTTGGTTTACCATCAAACACATAATTTTGTTCTAATGATACAACTCCTGAAGTATTTGTAACACCTTTCATTGTAAAGCCCTCTCCAGCAAGTAATGTTCCTGTGTTTCTTACATGTTGCCATGATGCATAATCATCAGCCAATCGGTTGTTGTATTTCCATATCCAATAGTGTGCAATTTTTTAAATCGGCATCACTATTTGATCCGTTATAGCCACCAACATAAGTAATATTTGCAGGCGTTCCAGATGATGTACCATCTTTCATGACATTATTATTCATGGTGTAGCTGTAATTATTAGGATCTGCCGTGGCTGTATTTCCAACAGGAGCACTCCAATAATTATAGGTGAAAAGATCGCGTGTACCTTGTTGATCTTTTTCTAAAGAACCAGTAGCACCAACTAATAAATCACTATCTATGGTTTGTATTAATTGCGATTCACCTTCAAGATCTATTTTACCATCAATATTTAAATAATGTGTAATAGTAAGACCATTCCCAGTTTCTGTCGTATTATCACCATCAACGGTAATTTTATTGGTTTCGATAAATAAGGCTAACAGATTTCTATTGTCATTATTGGAAGAAGCTAATGCTCCATTATCCATAGTAATATTGTGGTTTGTTTCAACAATATTCCAGTCGATTGTTTGTGTGGCATCTGCAATAGAATTCGCACCTGGAATAGTTTGTAAGTTACCGTTTGCCCATGTTGCATTTGTATCCCAAGCTGAATTTGCTGTTGATAAATAGGGTAGTGGAGCGGTTTGCTTATCTACTGTTCTTAAAGTTCGTAGCGCACCTTGGTTACCATTTCCAGATTCATCTTTCGTATTTGTATAGGTATAGGTTGACATTGGATAATATCCAGCCAAACTTGACCATGGTATTGTTGCAATATCATTTTTAGTTGGCGTAACACCTTTATCTATAAAGAAAGAACCACCAACAAAACCTGAATTATCTTCAATTTCTTGATTCATTATGTAGCGTAATTGCGGAACCGTTAAGGCGGTATTCCAGATCCGTACTTCATCAATATTTCCATTGAAAAAGGCTTGAGGGGCTAGTTTAGATGCGGCACCAATAAAAAATGATTGATCTGTATTATTTGGAGCTGTTCTAGTAGCTTGCTTGTCAAAAACACCATCTACATATAATCTTGCTTCACCAGCTTGGTAAATTACGGCTACTTGATGCCATTCATTTTGAGGAATAATAGTATTGGATGTTGTTCTTTGAATAGCGCCTGAACTTGTTTTCCAAGCAATCTCAAATTGACCTATAGCATTAATTTTCAAATCATATCCTTCTGTAAAGGTTGCATCACGTTTTGATAAGATTGATTTATTTAGTGAATTAACATCACGTCTAATCCATGATGATATAGTGAAAGCTGTTGGATTGACATCCAAAGCATCTTCCATATCCATGTAGCTGGTTGTTCCATTAAAATATACGGAACGCTCAAACGTGCGTTCTGGAGCCCAACCGAATGTGATGTATTTTGTACCATCAAAATCGTAATTAGTTTTTAAAATAGCTTCGCCTAATTCATTGGTTCCTTCTCTCATAACACGGTAATCTGCCGTAGGATCGAAATTTGGTGTATCAGAAATAAACATTAAGTAACGACCATCTGGAGGCGTAGCGGTTCGTACCGCACTTTTTAATATAGCAACTTCAACGGTTGGAATATCGCCTAGAGCTGCTACTTTTTCAACTACTTTCCATGTTCTGCTTATTGCAGAGAATGAAACATTTGTTGTTAATGCAGGTGAAATAGCCGAACTCATGTTCACTTCAATATCTGGAGAAGCGGTATCTAAATCGACACCATTATTACCCCAAACTAGGAATTCTTTATCTTCTAGTTCATTGTTACCGTTTAAGTTGTTCGTATTAGAAATGTTACCCATTCCAATAGTTAATACACCTTGCGCTCTAAAACCACCATCAACTGCGTTATTAACACTTCGTGATTGTTTTTGAAGTAAGTCTGAATCATCATCGCGACCAATTCCAGCTATATCATAATTAAATACATCGTTTACTGGTGTACCTGTGTTGGCATCCCAAATTAGGGTTCCTGCACTATCGACATAATCTTGTGAGGTTCCGTTTACACCTAATGTAATACCATATTTAATAGCTAAATAAGATTGGATTCTATTACGTTCTTGTGTTAGGTTGGCATCTGTTTTTTTAGCGGAATATGTTATTACTTCAGCTATCCTTCCTTCGTAACTACCTTTAAAAGCTTCACTTCTGCCAAGAAAATATCTTGAATTAGAAACGTTTGCAAATTGTGGTAATCCCACTTCTGTATTTCCAATATTATTAGCATTATATAACAAAATATTTGCCGTTGCAGTATTAGAATTATTTTTAGAATTGATAATACCTACGTTGTTATAGCTTGCAGAAGTGCTGGTATGTGCTACACCGTATCCTCTACTAGCTACAGGGACACTGGTAGTAGATGTTGTAGCAACTGCGTATGAAATAACTTCATTATCATATCTTAAGGAATATCTACCATATCCAATTCCGGATCCATCACGCTCATCTGTAACGGGATCCTCATCACCACAAAAGACATCCATACTAGCTAAACCTGAAGTGACATTTACATCTGGAATAACTACAATAAACATATCTTGCGTATAAAAACCTGAAGATCCTATTAATGTATTTCGATTGGTGTCTGAATAATCAAAATCTTCAGTTGCGGTATCATAATCATTGTCAAAATCTACTACAGGATTAAAATTGACATTTCTATTTGGGTTATCAAAATATGTTGGTTCTAATCCGGTTGGAGCCGTTGCGTTAGATCCACGACCTTGATCTGCCCAAAGTGAAACAGGTTGCCCATTGGTATAGCCTAATCCATCTGTTCCTTTTAACCAAAGTGCTAGGTCACTTGTCACACCTCCTGGACCTTCGGTTAATGGGACAACTCCTGTGCCTTGTAGTGTGAAATTGTAAGGATTTTCGTTACTGTCATTATTTACAATAGACATGATAGCCGTTCGAGTACCGTTTGCACTAGGATTGAATGCCACAATAAAGTTGCTATTTCCAGAAGCGGCTATAGAAGCACTTGGAGCGGTTGTAACAGAAAAATCGCCTGGATTTGCGCCAGAAAATGTGATGGTTCCTATTGTTAATGGGAGTGTACCCGTATTTTGTATATTAAACGTATGACTTACTGGAGTTCCAGAACCTGTACTTCCAAAATCGGTATTGTCTCCGATTATTGGAGTTGTATCACCATCTGGTATCGTATTACTTAAACCAGTAATATTTATTTCAGGTTGTGGGGTTGTGGTAGCTATCAAAGATAAATTATCAATTGCCATATCACTACTATAATCACTTCCAGTTTCTCCTCTAAAGCGTATAGTAATAGTTTGACCGAGATATGGAGCTAAATTTAAATTTACTCGATTCCATGCTTGTCCATTAGAAGTTTGAACTTGTCCAGATTGCGACCATAAATTATAATCATATGAAAAGCCACCATTCGTACTTAATTCTACATACAAATTTCCCATATCCGCACCATACATGTGGTAATAAAATGAGAATTGAGCGCTTGTTGCAGACGTGATATCAAAACATGGACTTATTAAATTATATGTTTTATTGAAGTTTCCTGTAGCTTCCGTATATAAATATCTTGTACCTCCATTTGCTCCTGATGGACCTGTGAAATTAGAAGGTGTACCTCCAGTTCTATTTGTCCAATTTCTATCATCTGAAGTATCCTGAATCCAAGCACCAGTATTACCAAGTTCAAATCCTTCATTATAAGGAAAAGTGCTCACCGTTGATGAACAAGATCCAAAACATCCTCCATTTACATCAAAATAGATTGTTGTTCCAGAACCGTTTGCTGCACTGCTACCGCTATCTGTTAATGCAGTTGTTCCAGCTGTTGAGATTGTAATATTGGAACTGGCACCATCCCAACCATCATTTGCTGTATCATACATAATGATATAATAGTTATTTCCGTCAGGAATGCACCCAAGTACTACCGATGTTGAATAACTGTTGTCAGTACTTCCAGTATATCCGTTGTCTATTGTTTGCAACAATGTTCCGCTTGGGTTATAAATTTCAACTCTATTTTCAGCGGAATATCTAGGCCAATTAACTGATACTTCAGTGAATGTTGTTTGCGAAAACGCGTAACCTGAAAATAAAAGTACGCTAAATAGCAATAGGCACTTTCGTACTAAAATAGTAGAATTTTTCATAAGTAGTTAATTTATTAGTTTAGGGACTAATTAATTTAGTATTAATAGCTTAAGGGACAAATGTATATTTTTTATCTATGAAATGCAAATAAAATCGACGAAATGCATATCCTGTTTTTAATTATTTAACAATCAGTGTTTTAAAAAGCCATTAAAATTTACAATTTTAATGGCTTTTATACTTTTTGATTGGTTTACTGTTTAATTATACGCTTCACAACAGTTTTGTTTAAAGCTGTGTTTGTGAGTTTTATAAAATAAGTGCCAGAGGATAGTTTGTCCAGATTATTTAAAGTAATGGTCTGGTTTACAGGGCTGGTTTCTGTCATATTCATAATCATACGTCCGCTGATATCCAAAACGCTAATATTTATAGCATGGTTATCTATTAGTTTAATATTAACGGAATTGTTAAAAGGATTCGGAAATACTTTAATAGCATTGGTATCAAAATTAGAGGTGCTTAAAGTTGAATTCGTAATGTTTAACGTATAATCTTCAACTTCACCATACCCGAATGTTTCACAAGGGTCATTGGCATAAGTTCCTGTTGCACTGTAATATTTCATCAAAACACGCATTCGTGTACTTCCTAAAACGGCATTACTTGGAATGTCAAAAGTTCCGGCAACAGGTGTCGTTTGGTCTGAACTTGTTCTAAAAATGCGTTCAGCTGTTTCAAAAGTACCATTTTGGTTAAAGTCTATCCAAACGGTAATGGCTTCATTGTAGTTAGTTCCTGTCCAATGTTTGATTATACTTATAGTATTTCCTGTTGCGTTTGTTAAAACATCTAGATTTCCAAAGATGGTTGTTCCAGTATAATCAGAATAGCCCGAGGTTGTTGTTCCAACGGAATTGCTGCTTGTTCCGTTAATGGTTACATTTCCTATATATTCATCCGAAATATCATTTCCTTGTGCTTCACAAAAGCTAATATTCGTTGTCGTAAATTGTTCTGAAACGGAATAGGAGGTTCCATTTGAGCCACAATATGATTTTACTTGGAATTCATAAATAGTATTAGGCGATAGTCCAGTAATCTGATACGGATTAGACGTAATATCCAAAACTTCTGTCCAAGTTCCAGTTCCTACTTCGCGATATCTGATATCAAAACTATCAGCTGTTGTAGCTGACCATGATGCATTTGTTGAGGTAGCATCTGTTCCTGTTGTATTCAAACTGCTTGGCGCAGTAGCAGTCAATGCCGTTAATTGAATAGCACCTAAATCTTTGGTTTGATAATTAGTAATACTTTCACTAGGGATTGTAACTGACTGATAGCAAGGTGCTTCAATCAAGATAGTATATGTTCCAGCTTTAATCGGTCTGTAAAAATCACCATGGGAAATATCTGTAACCGTTTGTGAACCATAGGCATCATGACCAACCATAGTAATGGTTGCATCTATTGGATTTCCAGACATATCATCTACTACTGTTCCTCTAAAACCATAAGTGCCTTGGGTTAAAAAATCTATTAAGGCATCTCTATTATAATACCAATAATCATCTAATCTGCTTTCTTGTAATATTTTCTGGTCAGAAAGTTCAATTGTAATTTCTCTACATTGGTGGTAAAAATTCATATAATCTTGGCGACCACCATATACACGATACCATTCAGCACCATGAGTTACACCAGGGCTTACAGTTATATTGCTATCATCATCATCCGTCATATAAGACGCTTTGTAAGCATATGGAGCTCCAGGAGTACTTCCGGAATTAGCATCAGTTTGCGCATGGGTTGCATATTCTACAGAAATGTTTTCAAACCAATCATTATCCGGATGTGTATATTGACTTACATAGGCATTATCAAAAGGATAGTTTACAAGTTCTGTACCACCATGAAAGTTAGCAGAAATCACAAAGTGATTCGCTTCGGCTAAAGCCATAAAGGCTAAAGTTTCTGTTTGATATGCTTCTCCATCGTCATGAGCACCTGCAACATTATCTGGATAGTTTCTGTTTAAATCAATATTATTACCATTACCTCTTCTTGAATTTACAACCGAGGTGTTGGAAGCGCTGTTATGATATGTGCCATCTGGATTCGCACTTGGGTTAATCCAAATCTCGGTATTTTCAACTAAATTTTTAATTCTTGTATGATCTGGGTGACCTGTATTACTATAAACCGTAAGAATATAGTTTATTAATGATAACATCATTGGGTATCCGGCAATTTCATCACCATGCATAGAGGAGGTGAGCATAATTTTTGGTTCTTGCTCATCTGTAGATACATTATCAGAAATTTTTACAAAAAGAAGTTCTTTATCTCCTTGACCTGTTGTTCCTATACTTAACTTTTCAACTAAAGCAGGATAGTCATCTTCAAAATCTTGCATTTGCGCAGCATACTCCGCATATGTTGGATATGAATTGACAGGAAAAGTTAGTGTAGCGCGACTAGAAGATCTCGAGGCCAATGGTCTTACATCATAAATAAAAGCTTCATCCACCTCATTTTCATCTTTTGGAACTCCAAAAGGAATATTACGAGTTTCAAATGCTCTAAACTGTTTTTCATTTGCCCAAGCAATTACCATATTGGTGCTTGGGTCATAATTTACAATTGAAAAATCTCTAGAGTATTTTTCAACGTCTTTATGATTATTTACTTGAAAGGTAAAGGTTAATTCGCCTTTCTCTTTTAAATATTTATTTGCTTGTTTTAATGAATTTGTTTGGGCTTGCATCATACTGAATGCAAACATGAACACGAACAATGCTGTAGTGATTTTTAATTTAGAGTAGATTAATTTCATTGGGTTTTGATTTTATATATTTTGATGTGGCTAATATAAATATTTTTTTGATAAAACATCTATGAAATGCAAATAAAATCGACGAAATGCATATTGAGAATTTAATGTGTTGATTATCAGGTATAAAAAATGGCAGGTTTTTATAAACCTGCCATTAAATGATTATTACAATTTAGTTTAGAACTTAATCAGTTTTTTAACTACCGTTTGACCATTGTTTTTGTTCAATAGTTTAATTAAGTAAGGTCCTTGTTGTAATTTATCTATGTTTTGAACCGTTATTTTACCATGTACACCAGATGCTATTTGGTTATAAACTAACCTTCCATTTAAGTCGTATAACTTAATAGTAAATTGATCATTAGTTACCGCAGTAGGTAAACTGATTTCTATATACGTATTAAACGGATTTGGTTGAATACTGACATTCTCATATGTAAATTCTGACGTAGCCAAAGTGTACTGCATTACAGTAACTGTCGCACTACAAGTAGATGTGTTTCCACTGTTATCTGTTACCGTAAATACGACTGTATTATCACCAATATCACTAGTGCTAAATGTATTAGGACTTACAGAAATCGAGTTTATGCCGCAAGTATCTGTTGATCCATTATCAATTTGATCTGCTGTAATACTTGCATCTCCAAATGCATCCAGTTCAATAGATATATTTTGAACATTACATACTGGATCTTCCAAATCTCCATCATTAGTAATATCCCAAGAGCAGGTTGCCGTATTAAAGGTTGCCGTTTCATAGCATTCTGTTGTTGGTTCAACAGGTTGTGTACCAGTTACAATCCATTCACAATTTGTATTATCGAATGATCTAGTTTCCCAGCATTCTAAAGCGGTAGTTGGTTCCATAGGTTG
>NZ_JNGS01000001.1:0-26291 GCF_001039595.1 Bizionia psychrotolerans | reverse complement strand
AAAAAGTAGTTCAGAAAATAGAATCGAATAACTTAATATATATATCGTTATCACGATTAATTCAGTTAGCGCCTCAACACGAAGCGTTATTTGAATTACTATTTGGAAATTGGAACAATCAAGTTTCTAAAGCTTTGCAACATTGCCAAGCGCTAATATTAAAAATAAAGTCGCATTTAGAAGTTCATAAAAAAGAAAACCTACTAGCATTAGAACATCTATTCAAGTTCAATAGCTTATTTAACGAGCTGAGTTTGTTAGATGGTAATTTTAAACATCTTAAAGACATTAATAGTTTATTTACCGTTTATAAAGAATTATTGAGTTCCGAAACGTTAGATTTTAAAGGTGAACCGCTAGAAGGTTTACAGATAATGGGTATGTTAGAATCCCGCGTTTTAGATTTCGAAACCATTATTATATCTTCTGTAAACGAAGGTATTTTACCGTCTGGAAAAAGTAATAATTCCTTTATTCCCTTTGATGTGAAATTGGAAAATAAGCTTCCGACTTACAAAGAAAAAGATGCCGTTTACACCTATCACTTTTACCGCTTGTTACAACGTGCTAAACGTATATTCATCATCTATAATACTGAAATTGACGCCTTAAAAGGCGGTGAGAAAAGTCGGTTTATCACCCAATTGGAATTAGAAGGCATTCATAAGCTAAAACAGACGATTGCAGTTCCTGATATTTCTATGGAAACCAATTTGAAGGAATTGGTTATTTCTAAAAATGACGATGTATTAAGTCAAATCAAAATCTATGCTGACAAAGGATTTTCACCTTCTGCATTAACCAGTTATATCCGAAATCCTATCGATTTCTATTTCCAGAAAGTCCTCAAAATTAAAGAACATGATGATGTAGAAGAAACGGTTGCTGCCAATACATTAGGAACCGTTATCCATAACACATTGGAAGATTTCTATAAACCTTTTGAAGGCAAAGAATTGAATTGGCAACAGGTTACAGACATGAAACTCAAAATCGACCTAACCGTTACCAAACACTTTAAAGATCTTTATAAAGAAGGTGATATTACCAAAGGAAAAAACCTGATCGTTTTTGAAATTGCCAAACGCTATATATCCAATTTTTTAAATCTAGAAATAGCCGATTTAAAGGAAGGAAATTCCCTTGAAATTGTAGCCATTGAACTGGAAAATACAGCTGAAATACATATTCCTGAATTAGATTTTCCTGTTCGAATTACTGGAAAAGTCGATCGTGTTGATAAACGAAACGGCATTACCAGAATAATAGATTATAAATCGGGAAAAGTAGATTCTAGCAAAGTACAAATAACGAATTGGGATGATTTAACAACAGATTATGACAAGTACAGTAAATCATTCCAGGTCCTAACATACGCCTATTTAATGCATGCTGAAAAGTCATTTGAAGAGCCTGTTGAGGCTGGCATTATATCGTTTAAGAATTTAAGTGCTGGATTTCTAAAATTCGCCAAAAAAGAAGTAGGAAGCAGAAACAAAACAGAACTTATTACAAATGAAATATTAGCAGATTACGAAACCCAATTAAAACAACTCATTTTAGAAATCTGCAATCAAAAAATTGATTTCATTGAAAAGAAAATTCTATGATACTCAAAAATCAAGTTTTAGTTAGAGATCAACAAAAACCCATTATTTGGGATGCCTTTTTCAACAAAAATGGCCAGCAAAAACCGTTGGTTCTATTCTGTCATGGCTATAAAGGTTTTAAGGATTGGGGACCTTGGAATTTAGTAGCCGAACACTTTTTAGAAGCTAATTTGTTTTTTGTGAAATTCAACTTTTCGAATAATGGTGGCACCGCAGAAAACCCGATTGATTTTCCAGATTTGGAGGCCTTTGCAGAAAATAATTATAGTAAAGAGCTAACTGATTTGGATGATTTATTAAATTACTTACTATCTGAAAAAAATGAATTTTTAAAAGAAATCAATACCTATAATATCACCCTAATTGGGCATTCTCGTGGAGGAGGAATTTCCATACTAAAAGCATCTAAAGATTCACGAATTACAAAACTGATTACCTGGGCAAGCGTTTGCGATTTTTCCAAAAGAACAGCAATCACTGGAAATTTAAAAGAATGGAAAAAGGATGGAGTAAAATATGTTTTAAATAGCCGAACCAAACAACAGATGCCTCATAATTATCAGTTTTATGAAGATTTTAAAGCTCATGAAGAAACGCTTAATATTGAATTAGCAACTAAAAATATAAAAATTCCACAATTAATAATTCATGCTACTGATGATCCATCCGTAAAATTTAATGAGGCAGAGGCATTACATACATGGAATCCGAAAAGTCAATTAGTTGAAATAGAAAATTCTAATCATGTTTTTAATGGACAACATCCTTGGCATGATTCCGTATTACCTAAATCTCTTGAATCTGTTGTTTTAAAAAGTACTTCCTTTGTTTAAACAGTATATACTTTTAATGAGGTTGAAAATTGATTAATTAAAAAGCTATATCTCACATTTTTAGTATCTTACAGTAATTTAATAAATAAGATACTACTTGCATGTTTACTGTTCCAGTAGAAAACAGCCTTATTAAGCATTGCGAAACCGTCCTTAAAAATCACGATTTCGGAAAACGCTTTACTGCAAACGGGACAAAAAAACAACAACTAACAGGCATTATTGGGCAATCTGTAATTATGTCCTTTTTTAATTTAGGATTCGTTGATGGATCTGGAGGCTGTGATGATGGCGTAGATCTGATTGTAAACCACAAAACCATTGATGTAAAAACCATGGGACGAACAACAAATGTTAGAAAAAGCTACACCAACAATTTTTTAAAACTCCAAGACTACTTTAGAACAGAAATTTATATTTTTTGTAGCTACCATAAAACCAAAGAAGAAATCACTGTTTGTGGCTGGATTAATAAAACGGATTTTATTGAGAAAAGACGTTTTTATCCAAAAGGCACTATACGAACACGAACTAACCATAGTACATTCACAACATTTGCCGATTTATATGAAATTGATAACTGCCATTTAAATGATGTATCGAGCGTTGTTGAATTAAAAAAACAATTATTTGAGCTTGCTTAACTTTGATATCCAAAAACAAAAAAGCAACGCGTTCGCATTGCTTTTATTAAGTGGAGAATATCGGATTCGAACCGATGACCTCTACGCTGCCAGCGTAGCGCTCTAGCCAACTGAGCTAATCCCCCAAAATAAACGTTTGGCCAATTGTTTGTTTACTAGCGACGAAAATAAACTATTTAATTCATGTTTAAACCGTCAATTGAAAAATAATTTATTTCACACCGCTTAATACTAAAACAGGTAGTGTATTACTCTGAAAATCCTTTTTCAAAATAGTATTTTTCTCCCAAAGTTTTGAGAAAAACCCACGTTTACGTCTTACTACACAAAGCATATCTGGATCATTTTCTTTATAATGTTCTAAAACTCCCTGAAAGGTTGTGGCATTTTCAGTTTTAGTCGTATTTGTAATTAATTTGGCTAAACCTGGATTTATATCGAAATCACCTTCATTATAAAATGGCGTTTTTACCAATAATAAGTTTACGATTGATCGGAATTGGTCTTTTATAGAAATTAGAGGAATCAATGCTTCCTCTTTTTTAATTATGGCTGATTTTAAAGCAACTAAAATATAAACAATCGGTTTAAAACTTAAGCCTTCAGGCACTATTAAAGCAGGAATATTGGTCTGTTTAATGATTTTTCCAGATGTTTTACCTAAATATACTTCTTCGCGTAACGAGTTAGTACGTGGTTCAATCATAATTAAATCAATATCTAAAGAATGGCAAACCAATTCTAGTGTATCTACTAACTTTCCTTTAAAAGATTTTACGACAACCTCAACGCCTTTTGTATCAATTTTAGCAACGTGAGATTTCAAAAACTCATAGCTTTCACGTTCTAAAATATGATCAATTTTTATCATGGTTCCAGCTTTAGAATACACATTATAAACTTGAACCACATAAATTTTCGCACCAAATGCTTTGGCGAAATCTATAGCATATTGTAAATGGCTAACCGCATTTTTAGACGATCCTACTGGCACTAAAATATTCTTCATATTGAAAAAATTATAACTAATTTAGGTGCAAATTTACACATTTATTATGATTCGTAAGGGAACCATTCAAGATATTGATACGATTTTAAAAATTACTAAAGCTTGTGCTATTAATATGATTTCTAAAAACATACATCAATGGAATTCAACGTATCCAAACAGAGGTGTATTTGAAAACGATGTTTCAAGAAGCGAATTATACGTTTTGGAAGTAGATAAAATAATTTTAGGATGTATTGTTATATCTACACTTATGGATACTGAATATCAATCTGTATCTTGGTTAACGCCAAATACTAATAATCTTTATATTCATAGGCTTGCCATACATCCCAATTCTCAAGGAATTGGATACGCTCAAAAACTGATGGATTTTGCTGAAAACTTCGGCTCTAAAAACAATTACAAATCGATTCGGTTAGATACTTTTTCTAAAAACGTAAGAAATCAAAAATTTTACGAACTTCGTGGCTACAAGAAATTAAGCAAGATTTATTTTCCAAACCAAAGTGAATATCCCTTTTACTGTTACGAATTCATATTGTGAGCACCAACATCAGTTTAAAACATATCAATAAATTAGCCTTTCCAGCATTAATTGCTGGTGTGGCTGAACCTATTCTGTCAATTACTGATACAGCCATTGTCGGAAATATTTCAGAAAATGCTATAGAATCCCTAGCAGCTGTAGGAATTGTAGGCACCTTTATTTCCATGTTAATTTGGGTTTTAGGTCAAACACGAAGTGCTATTTCTTCTATTGTTTCACAATATGTTGGTTCTGGTAATTTGGATAAAGTAAAAAACCTTCCTGCTCAAGCTATTTTTATTATTACATCCTTAAGTCTTTTAATCATTCTAGGAACCTATCCGTTTGCTGATTCCATTTTTAGACTTTATAATGCCTCTGATTTAATTCTAAATTACAGTGTTGAATATTATCAAATACGTGTTTTTGGCTTTCCGTTCACACTTTTTACCATTGCTATATTTGGTACGTTTAGAGGACTCCAAAACACCTACTATCCAATGATTATTGCCATTGTTGGCGCTAGTGCAAATATTGTTTTGGACTTCGCATTTGTTTATGGCATTGAAGGCTATATTCCAGCCATGAACATAAAAGGTGCGGCCTATGCAAGCGTTATTGCTCAAATGCTAATGGCTCTTATCTCGGCTTATTATTTATTGAAAAAAACTAATATTCCACTGCGTTTTAGCTTTCCGTTCAACAAAGAAATTAATCGGTTTGTTATCATGATTTTGAACTTATTTGTGAGAACTTTGGCATTGAACGTTACGCTTTATTTTGCGAGTTCATTCTCTACAAGTTATGGCAAAGAATATATTGCTGCTTACACCATTGCCATAAATTTATGGTTTTTGGGCGCTTTCATTATTGATGGTTATGCTAGTGCAGGCAACATTCTATCTGGAAAATTGTTAGGTGGAAAAGAATACGGCAAACTCATAACATTAAGTAATATATTGATGAGATATGGTGTTATTTTAGGAATCATCATGGCCGTAATTGGTGCTTTATTCTATAATTTTATAGGCCATGTTTTCACCCAAGAAGAAGCCGTTCTGAAAGAGTTTGAAAATGTTTTCTGGATTATTTTAGCCATGCAACCGCTCTGTGCCATTGCTTTTATTTTTGATGGTATGTTTAAAGGTTTAGGTAAAATGAAAGTTCTACGTAACGTTTTGCTTATGGCTACTTTTTTAGTTTTTGTTCCAATTCTATTTCTATTGGATAGCATGGACTACAAGCTTTATGGGATTTTTATTGCCTTTACGGTTTGCATTATTGCCAGAGGATTACCATTAATTATAAAATTTAGACAAGAATTTTTACCGCTTTCCGAAAAACAGTAACTTTGACTTCTAATTATTTAGTAAAATGATGGCACTTATTTCCTTTTTACAAGAAGTCAATATTGAAGAGAAAGTAAAAAATGCACCGAATAGTGATTATGAAATTGGCGTATTTATTGGCTCTTTTGTACCATTCTTGGTACTCGTTATAATTGCTTACGCTATATATAGATACAATAAGAACAACTCAAATAGATATTAATATGGGCGGAAATATGCTTTTTTTAGTTTTGGCAATTGTATTGGTAATCATTTATGTTTACAACCGAAATAAACGCAGATAATTAACGCGTTTTAAGCCATCCCGTAATACTTAATCGCTCTGTTTTTACAGGCTTAACTTCGTGTTCCAGTATTTGACTTTCAAAAATGACTACACGTCCTGGAAACGGATAAATAACTTTTTCTGTTTCTTGTCCATTTTCATTTAAATACAAAACGAGTTCACCTCCATTTTCTGGTAGCCAACCATCTTCATTTAAATAACAAACAAAAGATAATTTACGTCTATCATCGTTTTGAAACGTATCCAAATGTCTTTTATAAAAGGTGCCTTCTGGATAAAAAGCGTAATGAAATTCCTTATGCAAAATACCTAAAAAACACGTTTTATTCAAGTAGGTAATAAGACTGTTAACTTTACTAAAAAACGTTGCTTCTAATGGATCTGCTCGGTTTTCATCAATCCATAAAATCACATCACCACGAATGGATTTTTCAATCACTTCATTCGTCCTATTACCAATGGCTGCTTTTTTAAACACATCAGCTTCATGTTTATCTAATAGAGACTGTCTTAATTCTAAAACTTCTTGTTCAGTGAAAAAATTTTCAACCAGACTATATTTTTGAGTTAAAATATCCTCAATAATCCCCTCATATTGCGGGTTTTCAACAAAAGTAATTTCTTCAAATAATTGATTCATAACTATCTACCAAATAAAAAGTGCGCAAATCTAATCTAAAAACCAATTCCTTTTACAAAACGATTATATTTGCAATGAAAATTAGAAGTATGGGAAACATTCGAATTACAAAACAGTTCTCATTTGAAACTGGTCATGCACTTTATGGTTATGATGGAAAATGCAAAAATGTGCATGGTCATAGTTATAAATTGTCCGTTACGGTTATTGGAAAACCCATTCAGGATTCCAATAATGTAAAATTTGGAATGGTGATTGACTTCAGCGATTTAAAGAAAATTGTAAAAACTGAAATCGTTGATGTATTTGATCATGCTACAGTTTTTAATAAAAATACGCCACATGTGGAGTTGGCTAAAGAACTTCAAGATCGTGGTCATAATGTGCTGTTAGTAAACTATCAGCCAACCAGTGAAATGATGGTTATTGATTTTGCTGAAAAGATAAAAAGCTATTTACCAACGCATATTGCATTACATTCTTTAAAACTACAAGAGACTGAAACGAGTTTTGCAGAATGGTACGCTTCTGATAACAAATCCCTTTGAAAAAAAGGATCTCTTCATTATTAAGCAATCAATAATCGTTAGATTCATGCCTTCTCAATAATTAATTATATTTACTACATGAACATCCCAAAAGGAAAAAAAATATACTTCGCGTCTGATAATCATTTGGGTGCACCAACAGCAGAAGCGTCACGTCCTCGCGAACAAAAATTTGTGGCTTGGTTAGATGAAATCAAAGGCGATGCTGCTGCTATTTTCTTGATGGGTGATTTATTCGATTTTTGGTTTGAATACAAAACCGTTGTTCCAAAGGGTTTTACTAGAACGCTAGGTAAATTGGCTGAAATTACTGATTCTGGAATTCCCATATACTTTTTTGTCGGCAATCATGATTTATGGATGGATGGCTATTTTGAAGAAGAACTAGGGATTTCTGTCTATCACAAACCGCAGGAATACACCTTTAATAATAAAACGTTTTTAATTGGTCATGGTGATGGTTTAGGACCTGGAGACAAAGGTTATAAACGTATGAAAAAATATTTACTAGTAAATTTGGTAAATGGCTCTTTCGTTGGTTACATCCTGATATTGGAGTTAGAATTGCTCAATATTTGAGTGTTAAAAATAAACTCATTTCAGGTGATGATGATGCCAAATTTCTAGGTGAAGATCAGGAGTGGTTGGTACAATATTGCAAACGAAAATTAGAGACCAAACACAACGATTATTTTATTTTTGGACACAGACATTTACCTTTGGAAATAAACCTCAACAACAATTCTAAATATGTCAATCTAGGCGATTGGATTCAATATTACACCTATGGCGTTTTTGACGGTGAGACTTTAGAGTTGAAGAAATTTTAAAAACTAGAACCTCCCGAAAGTATTCGAGATTACAAGAAGAAAGAAGGTTTAAAACCTTCTGAATATTGAAAAATGAATAGTTTCGTGACAATTCGTTCCATTAGAGTCAAATTTTTCACTCCGCATTTTCATGCTCCTCCAAATCCTTGGTTAAATCTAGTTTTCTAAACGACGGCGAAACAATTCCTGTTGTTACCGCTGTAATTAAAGTCATGGTGCCACCAAAAACCACTGCAGTTACTGTTCCCATTAATTTAGCAGTAACACCACTTTCAAAAGCACCCAACTCGTTAGATGAACCTACAAACATTGAGTTAACGGAAGCTACGCGACCACGCATATGATCTGGTGTTTTTATTTGAAGAATGGTTTGTCTGATAACCATAGAAACACCGTCCGTAACACCACTAAAGAATAAGGCAACCACCGAAATCCAGAATATAGAAGATAGTCCAAAAACAATAATACACACACCAAAACCAAATACAGCTGCTAGTAACTTCAAACCTGCATTTTTACTAATCGGAATATAAGCTGTGATAAGCATAGTCAAAAAAGCACCAACAGCTGGAGCAGCACGTAACACGCCAAACCCTTCCGACCCAACATGCAGAATATCTTGAGCAAAAACAGGCAGTAAGGCAACGGCTCCACCAAATAAAACGGCTATCATATCTAAGGTTAAAGCACCTAAAATAGCTTTGGTTTTGAATACAAAGGTTAGTCCTTCTTTTAAACTCTGCATCACAGGTTCGCCAATTTTAGGATTTAAAATCGGTTTCTTCTTAATTTGAGACAGCGTTATTAATGCGAAAATAACCAACCCGAAAACAAAGCAAAGCGACCAATGCACACCAATCATACTTATTAAAACACCAGCCGTTGCTGGCCCTAAAACCGAAGCCATTTGCCAAGTAGAACTACTCCAAGTAGCTGCATTTGGATATACTTTTTTAGGAACAATTAGAGCCACCAACGAAAAAATAGTAGGTCCGAAAAAGGAACGTAAAAAGCCACCAAAAAACACCAATGCATAAATGGAATATAATACGGTATTCGTACTCCAGTCACCAACAATTTTTGGCCAAGTAAGTAAAAACAATCCTAAACTAATCAAAGAAAAAAAACGCCATACAAATAGCTAATAAATTGCGTTTTTCACGTTGATCTACAATATGACCAGCAAACAAAGCCATGGTTAAGGCTGGAATAATTTCCATCAGACCAATAATACCAAGCGATAACGGATCTTTGGTAATACTATACACTTGCCATTCAATAATAATAAATTGCATAGACCATGCAAATACTAATGCAAAACGGAGTATTAAAAAAATATTGAATTCTTTGATACGCAAAGCTGCGTATGGATCTTTTTTGCCATTTTTACTTCCTGCGAAAGCAGGAATCTATTAATTCAATATCTGCATGTTTTCAAAAGATTTGCAGATATTCTATTGGTTAATAAACGGAACTATTTTACAAAAGTATTGAAAACTATAATAAGGGTGTTTCTTATTTTAGTTTTTTGTTAAAATCTAAAATAAGAATTAAAATCACTTGATGTCCCGAAGTTTCAATTGCAAGGACACCTGATTGTTCCAATGATTTTCATCAATAGAATACACTGCAGAAAAAGGTTTTTTATCTGTAATGACATCCAATTTATCACCTAAACCAAACCCAATGCAAACCAATTTATTTTGTTTACCTCTCGTCTGTTCTTGAGGGGCTTTTACGGTAATCCGCAAATGACTTTTATCTTCACCAACACATTTGCCATAACCTGTATCTTGAAGATCATCTGTCATAAATATAGGTGACATGTTACCTGGTCCAAATGGTGCAAATTGTTTTAAAATTCTATAAAATTTTGGATTCACATCACTTAATTCAATTTGGGCATCAATCTTAATTTCTGGTGTTAATAAGGACTTATCAATGGTTTCTGAAACTTCATCCTCAAAAGCCTGTTTAAATGCTTCATAATTTTCGGCTTTCAAAGTTAATCCGGCTGCATATTTGTGGCCTCCAAATTGTTCAATATGTTCTGCACAGGCTTCCAAAGCATTGTACACATCAAAACCACTAACGGATCGTGCAGAAGCTGCTAACCAATCACCACTTTTGGTGAAAACCAGTGTTGGTCTGTAATAGGTTTCAATAAGTCGCGAAGCCACAATTCCAATCACGCCTTTATGCCAAGATTCATGATATACAACGGTTGTAAATCCTTTCTGTTCGTTATTCGATTCAATTTGCTGAAGGGCTTCAAGTGTAATTTGTTTATCGGTTTCTTTTCTGTCTGAATTAAAAAATTCAATTTCTTCAGCATAGGTTTGTGCCAATTCTGGATTGGTTTCTGTTAATAAGGTCACAGCATAATTACCATGTTTCATGCGTCCTGCCGCATTAATCCGTGGTGCGACAATAAACACGACATCAGTAATGGTGAGATGCTCCTTTTTAACTTCAGAAATAATAGCTTGAATTCCTGGACGTGGATTGGTATTAATTACGTCCAAACCTAATGAAGCGAGTGCGCGATTTTCGCCTGTAATGGGTACAATATCAGCGCCAATGGCAGTGGCTACTAAATCCAGATATTCGGTTAAATCTGAAGCTGATTGTCCCTGTTTGGATGCCAAGGCCTGAATGAGTTTAAACCCTACACCACATCCACATAATTCCTTATATGGATAGTTACAATCATCCCGTTTAGGATCTAAAATAGCAACAGCTTTTGGTAATTCAGCTCCAGGTCTGTGGTGATCGCAGATTATAAAATCGATTCCTTTTTCATTGGCATAAGCCACTTTATCAATGGCTTTTACGCCACAATCCAAGGCAATAATTAAAGAAAAACCATTGTCTTCGGCAAAATCAATACCTTTAAAAGAAACACCATAACCTTCATCATAACGGTCCGGAATATAAGTTGCAACAAATTCAGTTCGAGTTTTGAGATAGGAGCTCATTAAGGCGACAGACGTGGTTCCATCTACATCATAATCGCCATAAACCAGGATATTTTCGCCGTTTTCTAACGCTTTTTCAATCCGATTTACAGCAATATCCATATCCTTCATCAAAAATGGATCGTGTAAATCTTTTAAACTCGGTCGGAAAAATGTTTTAGCAGCATCATAGGTTTCAATACCACGTTGCAACAATAAGCTGGCAACAATAGGCTCCACCTTAAGTGCTTTTTGCAAAGCATCTACTTTTTTAAATTCTGGTTTTGGTTTAATGGTCCAGCGCATATTCCTTTTTTTTACCCAAAAAGGGAAATTAATTAGTCAATTTTGATTTAAGAGCTTCTTTTTTTTCAGCCAGCCATTCATCTCTTAATAAACTGAACAAAACGGCATCACTTCTCTCTTTTCCGTTATTTTCAGGAAATAAACTTCTAAATTTACCTTCTTCAATACAGCCTACACTTTTCATAGCAGAAATACTTCTTGTATTTTCCGCATAAGCTGCAAACCCAATTCGTTCAAACGCTATGTTTTCAAAAGCAAATTGAAACATGAGATATTTACAATGCTTATTTAATCCAGTACCTTGAAATTTTTCTCCGTACCACGTAAAACCAAGTCTAACAGCATTGAATAGTAAATTTATATCACAAAACCTTGTAGAACCAGCCACTTCATTTGTTCTTTTATCTATAACCAAAAAAGAATATTCATTTTTGTTTTTTCTGGCTTCAATTGTAGCTTCAATATATTTGGTAAGATTCTTTATTCCATTCCCTTTTACAAACGAATAATCCCAAATATGTGGTTCTTCAGAAATAGATAAAAGTAGATTAACATCTGAAATTTTTAAAGGACGCAGTAAAACCACGTCATCTTCTAAAATATATTCCTTTGAAAAATCAAATGCAGCCATCTACTTATTATGATAATGAATACTCGTTTTTAAGGTTGCGAATTTTCGGAACATTTCCATAACACCACAGTATTTTTCGACTGATAAATCGACGGCTTTTTTAATTTTATTTTCATCTAAATTGTCACCGTAAAAATGATATTCAACAGAAACACTATGGTAATATTTTGGATGTTCTTCGGTGAGTTCGCCATAAGTATCCATTCTAAAATCGGAAACCTGTACTTTCATTTTATCTAAAACCGAAACCACATCCAAACCTGAACAGCCTGCTAATGCCGAAAGCATCATAGCTTTTGGTGATAATCCAGAACTATGTCCACCATGTTCCGGACTCGTATCCATTAGGACTGTTTTCCCGTTTGGGTTATCCGATTCAAATTGCATATTGCCTTTCCAATGCGTTATTACTTTATTTGTAGTTGCCATGTTTATTGTTTTTTTTGTTACTTGTGTGTAAGAATTATTAATTTGAATTCAAGCTTCCATAAAAATGAAATAGGCTTGTTCTTTCAAAAATACCAATAAAAAAATAGACTATGCCACTTGTAACACCATTATCCGCTGACCACGATTTAGAAACCAAAAAATTAGCTGAATTTTTTAATGAGACTTTAGGGTTTTGTCCAAATTCGGTTTTAACCATGCAACGCAGGCCAGCCATTTCCAAAGCTTTTATTAACCTCAACAAAGCGGTTATGGCAAATGAAGGTCGTGTAACATCGGCTTTAAAACGTATGATTGCTTGGGTATCCAGTAATTCCACCGGTTGCCGATACTGCCAAGCGCACGCTATTCGTGCTGCTGAACGTTATGGTGCTGAACAAGAACAACTAGATAATATTTGGGAGTATAGAACACATTCCGCATTTTCAGAAGCCGAACGTGCAGCTTTGGATTTCAGTTTAGCAGCGAGTCAAGTACCAAATGCCGTAGATGAAACCATACAAAAACGCTTACACGACCATTGGAATGAAGGCGAAATTGTAGAAATGTTAGGCGTGATTTCACTGTTTGGTTATCTGAATAGATGGAACGATAGCATGGGAACAACTTTGGAAGGTGATGCTATTGAAAGTGGAAATCAATTTTTAGGAAAACATGGTTGGGAAAAAGGTAAGCATGTTTAATTAGAAGTTGCCATTAATATGAAAAAAATCACGATACTAATTATATTTTTAACTTCAATCAAAGTATTTAGTCAAGATTTTAATGAAAAGACAAGATATCTATTTGGAACTTTTCATACACAAAACACAACTATAAATGGGATTTCAGTTGGAGCATTTCCGCAATTCAATGATAAAAAAAGGTTTGTTCGAACAAACGGATTAAGACTTGAAATCCCAGGAATTGGTCTTCTGGGTTTTATGGCTAATGGAAGTTTGATAACAGACGAAGAAACAGACGAAATTGTTAATGGTTTAAATATTTCGACTGGAACAATGGGAAAAGTTTCTTTTAATGGAATTACATTAGCTTTAGTCACTCAAAGTGGAACGGAAAACAATGGAATTGCAATTGCTGGTTTATGGAATGGAATGCGCAAATCAAACGGAATTCAAATTGCTGGATTACTAAATGAAGCAAAATCCAGCAATGGAATTCAAATTGCTCTATCAAATTCAACTGAATATATGACAGGCCTACAAATTGGAGCTGCAAATGGAACTGAAAAAATGGTCGGAGTACAAATCGGAATATTTAATAAAAGTAATAACACAAAAGGAATTCAGATTGGGCTGTGGAATATCAATGAATCAAGAAAATTACCGATAATAAATTGGAATTTTTAATCAAGGGAAAAATACTAATAACTACAACTAATATAATTCCGTTAGATATTAAGACCGCTTCGCTTTTAGAAATTAGACAAAACCTTACTAAAACTAGTAAGGTTTTTATTTGTTCAACTCATTAATCGCATTTTTCGCTGCCATGGAAACCGAAGCCTGCGCAGTTTCAATCGCTACTTTTAGGCTACTTGCCATAGAAACCATATCTGTTGTAGAAGCAATGGCCTTGTTATACCAATCCTCCCAAGCCTTTATAATTTCAATTTGTTCGGCTAGTTTATCTCCTTTTTTAATGGCAATTTTTCCTTGTTTAAATTCTTCATTCAATCTGGAAATGGCTGCCGTTTCAATAGTGGCAATCATATTCACGGCCGTTTTTTCATTGGCATTCAATAAAATATGTGCTGAAATCATGGAGGCTGTTCCTACATTTTTAAGGGTTTCTTTACTTACTTTATCCAAACGGTCATTATCCGTATGATAAAACTGATCGGTAAAATGCCAAAATAAAACACTCGGAATATTACTTCGTAAAAAAGGCGTGTGATCACTTCCTCCTTCAAACGGGTTGGTGTTCACTTCCCAATTAGCACGCTTGCCTTGGGCTTCAAATTCACGAATTACAAAATCATTTAAATAATGTGGTTTCATTTGATCTAAACTCATTTTACTTCCTCCCCATTCTGAATGCTTATCATTACCACGTGTCCAAATGGCACTAGGATCTGGCATTTTTTCAATGAGAAAAGAACCACCTGTGATTTCGGTATTTTCGCCAACCATATCTAAACTAATTCCCCATTTAATATTTTGAGCGCGTGTTTTATCTTCTTGAACATAACGACCAGTTGAAACTATTTCATCTCCCCAAAGAAAGGTTAATGTTCTCGTTGGGCTCCATGAATTTTCTTTTAATAATTTTGCCGAAAGCGTTGCCATTTCTAAAGCCACACCAACACCTGTAGCGTTATCATTGGCACCTGGTTCTTGAATATGTGCACTAAAAACTAAACGCTCATTTGGTAATTTTTCACCTTTGATATCAGCAACAATCGTGAGTTCTTCTGATTCGTATATTTTAGTTTCTATCTGAACCGTTACTTTAAACGGGCCTTTTAAAAGTTCTTCTTTAAGTCGCTCTTTGGCAGCAAATGACAAAGCAATTGCCCAAGGTTTTAGTTTAGAATTTAAAGGAATAGAGCGAAACTGAATAGACGTTGTATTCTTTTCAGGATTTAAATAGGACGGATTATCATAGGTCATTAAACCAATAGCACCTCCTTTAATAATGGCCTCATTAAAAATACGTGATGGACTGGTTTCGGCAAAAACTATTTTGCCTTTTACGTCCATATTTTTTAATTTCTGAACATCTTTAACATAAATAACTTCAGCCGTTACGCCTTCTTTTGGTGTGCTGAAAGAATTTAAAGCCACCATATTTCGGTTCGTAGCATAATCCAAAATCGGAGCTTCTTTACTACTAATGGATACACGTGCATCCACCATTTCCCAAGTTGGGTTTTTAAGTGGTCGTTTCTCTATTCTATAAGTTAATCGGTTTTTAGTTGTAGCTTTCTCTTCTAAAACAAAACCAGCGCTTTCCAATTTTTTAGCAATAAAAAAGATACTTTCATTAAAACCTGTGTTTCCTACAACTCGCCAATATTGCTCAACAAAAGCCGTAGTTTCAAAAGCTAAATCGCCGGTAAACCCGTCTTGAATGGTTGGCTCCAAGCTTTCTTTAGACTCTTGTTTTTTTATGCTTTGTGCTTGACTTTGAACTATGAGCACGAAACTAAAAATAGCGAGAAAAAGTATTTTTTTAATCATTATATCTTGTGTTTTAATCTTGAATTAAAGATAGAATTATTATTTAAGTGCTGCATTCCAATCCTAATAAATTATTATAAGATTCATCACTTCGTTCTGAATGACAAGAACATTTTGAAAACTATTTTTTTCCACCAACAACTACTACAATTTCGCCTTTTGGTGGCTTGTTGGTGTAGTGTTCCAAAACTTCTTTGGCAGTTCCACGAATGGTTTCTTCATAGAGTTTGGAAAGTTCTCGCGAAACAGAAACAGGTCTATCATCCCCAAAATACTCACAAAAATGCGCGAGTGTTTTTATGAGTTTATGCGGACTTTCGTAAAAAATAATGGTTCTGGTTTCTTCGGCTAATAGTAATAATCGGGTTTGGCGCCCTTTTTTAACTGGCAGAAAACCTTCGAAAACAAACTTATCATTCGGCAATCCGCTGTTGACTAATGCTGGAACAAATGCGGTTGCACCTGGCAAACAGTCCACTTCAATATTATTTTCAATGCAGGCTCTGGTTAGTAAAAACCCAGGATCGGAAATGGCTGGAGTTCCTGCATCGCTAATCAATGCCATAGTAACACCACTTTTTAATTTATTAATTAAACCTTCAACCGTTTTATGCTCATTATGCATATGATGCGACTGTGAAGGTGTGGAAATTTCGAAATGCTTTAATAGTTTTCCAGAGGTTCGGGTGTCTTCGGCTAAAATTAAATCGACAGATTTTAAAACATCAATGGCTCTAAAGGTCATGTCTTGAAGATTACCAATAGGTGTTGGAACAATGTAAAGTTTCATAAAGTGGAAAGATTTCTATTCAAATTTACGTCCAATAAGTTCCATAAATCGGGTTTCATAAATCTCTTTACCTTCCCAATTATTATAATCAGGTTTTACAATATTGAAAATTAAATGCTGCACCTCTTCAACTGAATTTAATGTATTGATTTGAGAAAGTACTCGACTGTAATCATCGCCTTCACCATCAAATAAATGCTTTATAAATGCTATTTTATCGTTCAAACCGATAACGATTCCTTTTTTTAGCTGGTCATTAAGCGATTTTTTTAAATTAGCATCCGTTTTCTTAACGGGATCAAAAATAGGTTCTGCATCAAAACCAGCGGTTATATCATCCAAATCAATTTTATGTACTTTGGTTTTTGATGTAACAACTTTTTCTATTAGCGTATCCACAGCATGAGTTTCCTGTGGCATTTGGGCAACCATATCTTTAATTTTCTCAATGGCAGGTTCCATAATATCTTCATGTTCAGAATCATCAAGATTTATATAGGTTTTATTTTCAAACTCTATATTATCACTCACCCTATTATTAAAAGCAACATCCAGCATATCGAAGAACGAGGAATCATTACCAATAGTTGGAATGTCATCTTCGAAATTTTCTTTAGCAAATTTTAAAACTGTTAATTTTTCATATAAAGCAGCAACTTCCTGATGCATTTTATTCAAATCATCTTGACCTTTTAATTTTAGTATTCTATGAGCAATACTCATTAATTCCGCTTCTAACTTCTTCTTCATAACTTTTTAACTTTAAAACGTATTTATGCTTTTGATTTTTAATAAATTTACGCCACCTTTATACAAAACGAACAATCCGTTTGTTTTAGTGTTAAAATTACAAAATGTTTCTCGAAAATACAGTAAATCAGAAAGAACAATTTGGCTGGATCGAAGTTATTTGCGGATCCATGTTTTCCGGTAAAACCGAAGAATTAATCCGTAGACTCAAGCGCGCGCAATTTGCCAAACAAAAGGTTGAAATTTTTAAACCTACTGTTGACGTGCGTTATGACGAAGATATGGTTGTATCACACGATGCCAATCAAATTCGTTCCACACCAGTTCCTGCAGCTGCAAATATTCCCATTTTAGCCGATGGATGTGATGTAGTTGGAATTGATGAAGCCCAATTTTTTGATGATGAAATTGTTCGGGTTTGTAATGATTTAGCCAACAAAGGAATTCGCGTCATTGTAGCTGGATTGGATATGGATTTTAAAGGAAATCCGTTTGGACCCATGCCTTATTTAATGGCGACAGCAGAGTATGTAACTAAAGTACATGCTATTTGTACCAAAACAGGAAATTTAGCACAATATAGCTACCGGAAATCTAAAAGTGATGATCTCGTTCTTTTAGGTGAAGTAGATGAATATGAGCCTTTAAGTCGCGCTGCATATTACAAATCCATGCAACGTGATAAAGTGCGAAACATGAAAGTAAATGAAGCGCAGGAAGTTGCAAACAATACCAAAGAATCCAATGGAAAAAGTGCATGAAACCGTTCTTGAAATAGACCTAAACGCCTTAACCCATAATTTTCAATACTTAAAATCTAGGATAAAACCGCAAACTAAAATTTTGGCGGTTGTTAAAGCATTTGCTTATGGTAGTGATGCGTCTGAAATTGCCGCACATCTCCAAAAATTGGATGTAGATTATTTTGCCGTAGCTTACACTCAGGAAGGCATTGCGTTGCGAGACTCTGGAATAAAAACACCTATTTTAGTGTTGCATCCACAATCCGTAAATTTTAAGACGCTTATTGATCGCTGTTTAGAGCCTAGCATCTACAGTCATCATATGTTGACCGAGTTCATAAAAATTACAGAGGAAGAAAAGCAAACGAATTATCCAGTTCATATTAAATTTAATACAGGTTTAAACCGATTGGGTTTTGATCCTGTTGATGTTTCAGAAATTGTATCAACTTTAAAAAACACCAAAAGCGTTCAAGCTAAATCCATTTTTTCGCATCTAGCAGCAAGTGAAGATTTAAATGAAAAACTATTCACTGAAAAGCAAATAGCAACTTTTAAAACTATCTCAAAAACGTTTAAGGAATCTATTGGTTACAAACCCATGCTTCACCTTTGTAATACCTCTGGCGTATTAAATTATCCGGAAGCACATTTTGATATGGTTCGCGTTGGAATTGGTTTATACGGTTTTGGAAATTCTGAAAAAGAAGATGTCTATTTTACTCCCATTGCAACTTTAAAATCCATTATTTCACAAATTCATACCATTGAAGCTGGTGAAAGTGTGGGATATAATCGTGCTTTTAAAGGAGCAAATAAAACAAGGTCTGCTACCATTCCAATTGGTCATGCAGATGGAATTGGCAGGCAATATGGAAATGGGAAAGGCTTTGTAACCATTCATAACAAGCAGGCACCCATAATTGGAAATGTGTGTATGGATATGATTATGGTTGATGTTTCAGATATAGATTGTCAGGAAGGTGATGAAGTTATCATCTTCGGAAAAAACCCAACAGCTAATAAGCTAGCACAAACAACAAAAAGCATTTCTTATGAGATTATTACCGCTATTTCTCAACGTGTAAAACGCGTGTTTTTAAATAACTAGAATTTTAAATCATTTACCTTCAACTTTTTAATTAAATTTGAATTATTAATAACTAACTATAAAACTATCTATTATGTTTAAAGAATTTAAGAATTTTATAATGACTGGAAATGTCATAGACCTAGCTGTTGCTGTTATATTAGCAGGAGCCGTAGGTTTAGTTGTAAAAGGGTTTGTATCCTTAATAATGATGCCTATAATTGGTCATTTTGCTGGTGGAGTTGATTTTGCCGATATGAAAATTATTTTAGACGAAGCTGTTTTAGCAGCCGATGGTACAGTTGCCACAGCTGAAAACGCTATTATGTATGGTGAATGGATTAATGCTATTATCAATTTAGTAATTGTTGGTTTTGTATTATTTATAATTGTTAAAGCTTACAACAAAACTAAAAAACCGGTAGTTGAAGAACCAGCAGCTCCTGCTGGACCTTCAGACAATGATTTACTTATGGAAATTCGTGATTTATTGAAAAAATAATACGTAGAATAACCGCTACATTATATATTCTAACCCTAAACCACTTCGTAACAGAAGTGGTTTTTTTATGCTTTATTTAAAACAATTACCTGATAAATTATTTAGTTTTGTAAATAAATTTATTAAGATGAAAGTAGCGATAGTAGGTGCCACAGGAATGGTTGGCGAAGTAATGATGAAAGTTCTAGAAGAACGTCAATTTCCAATTACAGAATTGATTCCCGTTGCTTCGGAAAAATCTATAGGAAAAATTATTTCATATAAAGGAAAAGGCTATCCTGTTGTTGGACTTGAAACCGCTTTATCTCTAAAACCTGAAATCGCTTTATTTTCAGCTGGTGGTGAAACATCAAAAGAATGGGCTCCAAAATTTGCTGAAATTGGCACAACTGTTATCGATAACTCGTCAGCTTGGCGTATGGATCCAAATATCAAATTAATTGTTCCCGAAATAAATGCATCAACCTTAACAAAAACAGATAAAATTATAGCTAATCCAAACTGTTCTACCATTCAAATGGTTTTGGTGTTAGCGCCACTTCACAAAAAATATACTATAAAACGAATTGTTGTTTCCACCTATCAATCCATTACTGGAACCGGATTAAAAGCGGTTAAACAGTTAGAAAATGAAATGGCTGGAATTCAAGGTGAAATGGCCTATCCATATCCAATTCACCAAAATGCTTTACCACATTGTGATGTATTTGAAGAAAACGGATACACCAAAGAAGAAATGAAATTAGTGCGCGAAACACAAAAAATCCTAGATGATAGAACGATAGCCGTAACCGCAACTGCTGTTCGCATTCCTACGGCTGGAGGACACAGTGAAGCGGTAAATATTGAATTTGAACACGATTATGTTATAAGTGATATTCGGAAGCTATTAAATGATACGGAAGGTGTTATATTACAAGATAATACAGATGTTAATACGTATCCGATGCCTATTTATGCAAACGGAAAAGATGCTGTTTTTGTTGGACGAATTCGTCGAGATGAATCGCAACCAAATACGGTAAACATGTGGATTGTTGCTGACAACTTGCGAAAAGGTGCTGCCACAAACACCATTCAAATTGCAGAATACTTAATAAAAAACAGTTTAGTTTAACGTTTATTCATTCTAAATATTTAATTTTTAGGTAATAACCAATAATTTGTAAGAATTTTTCTTAAATTCGTAGTCGCCTTTTAAGTCGGTTATGAAAAAAAAATACATTTTCTTATTTATTTCTATTTTCTTATTACTTTCGTGCAAATCGGAAGATGATGATTATGTAGAAGTACAAATTCAAACTCAAGATGATACTGCACAAGTTTTTCAAGGTGGTTTTATTGAAATGGATGTACTTTCTAACGACAGTAATATTCCAGAAACAGGTACTTTAACGATTACCAATTCTGCACACGCTACTATTTCTATTCTAAATAATAATACACCTAACAATCCGAGTGATGATAAAATACGTTACACACCAACAGGAGACTATTTAGGCGCAGACAGTTTTGTATATACTATTTGTTCATCTAATAATAATTGTGCAACAGGGACAATAACGGTAACTATCTTACCAGTATCACCTGTTGTATACAATCCAGATGATTTACCATATCCGAACTTATCAGATTATAATTTTTTTGAAGGCGATTTAAAAAATCTTAATCCTGTTTCAGGTGTAATTCCTTACGATTTGAACTCACCATTGTTTAGTGATTATGCTCATAAAAAACGCTTTGTTTGGATGCCAAACGGCAGTAAAGCGAGTTTTGAGAGTGATTATACACCTCTAGAATTTCCTATTGGTGCCTTTTTAATTAAGAATTTTTATTATGATAACGTATTACCAACTGGTAATACTCAAATTATTGAAACACGCTTAATGTATTTTACGGAAACCGGTTGGGAATTTGCCAAATATGTTTGGAACGACGAACAAACTGAAGCCACCTTTTCAAACGATGGTAGTTTTGTAAATTTAACTTGGAATGAAGGTGGAAGTACTAAAAATGTCAATTATCGAATTCCATCGCGCGCCGAATGTTTTACCTGTCACAATAAATTTGGAACACCCATTCCAATTGGTCCTAAACCTCAAAATTTAAATAAAACCTATATGTATCAAGATGGTACAGAAAATCAATTGCAAAAATGGGTCGATGTTGGCTATTTAAATCCTGATTATCCAGGAAATATAGATTCAACTGTAGCTTGGGATGACACACTAGAATCTTTGGAATTGCGCGCAAGATCTTATATTGATATTAATTGTGCACATTGCCATTCAGAAGAAAGTTATTGCGAATATAGACCTATGCGCTTTGCATTCAATGAAAATGATTTATCCAGTAATATGGGTATTTGTGTGGAACCAGATACTAATATTGGTGATGAGTATCCTTTAATAATGAATCCAAGAAATGCTGATGCTTCTGTAGTCGTTTTTAGAATGAGTTCAATAGAAGAGCAGTATCGCATGCCATTATTAGGTCGAACATTGCAGCATACAGAAGGCATTGCTTTAATTACAGAATGGATTAATTCATTAGCAGATAGATGTAACTAACTATAAAACCTTAAAAATTAGAATATTAACACGTACATTGGCGAAATATAATTAAAAAAACTAGCTATAAATCAATTCCTCTTAATTATGAAAACAAAATTACTTTTATTAGCATTATTAATTTTTACAATTTCCCATGCTCAAACAAGTTCTGACTCGTGTTCAGAAGCCAATATGGCAACGCCTATTACTCAAACAGGCGTTTATAATGTTGAAGTTTTAAATGGTACTGATGTTCCAAACCCAATATGTAGTACTAATGCTAATACCGCTACTTTAAGCGAGTGGTTTAGATATATACCAGAATCAGATAGTTACATAACCCTTTCAACTGATTTAACTCAAAATTCTGGTGGTGACACACGTGTTCATATATTTAGTGGAGTCTGTGGCGCATTAGTTTGTGAAGGAACTGATGACGATAGTGGTAATATTGGAAATGGTTATTTATCCATTTTATCATTGAATGTGGTTGCAAACCAAACTTATTATATTGCCTTTGATAATCGTTGGAATGCCAATGGTTTTGATTTTGAAATTACCGAAAACGAACCTCCAACACCTCCTGCAGTTACTTTTACAACCAATAGTATTTCTACTACAGGAACAGACAGAGCCATTGTAGATATGAATGGTGATCATCTGGACGATATTGTTTCTGTATCTAACAATAATATAAATATTCATGAACAGTTAACCACTGGTGGGTTTCAGAGTTCAAATATAGCCACGTCCTATGCTGACAACACACCTTCTTGGAGTTTATCAGCAGCCGACTATAATGCAGATGGATATACCGATTTATTATATGGTGGAGGAAGCGGTGTAACGTTTATGAAATCTAATGGTGATGGAACGTTTACAGAAGATTCTGGGGCTGGAGAATATGTATTTTCACAACGTTCTAATTTTGTAGATATTAATAATGATGGCCATTTAGATGCTTTTGTTTGTCATGATGTAGCACCAAATGTGTATTATATAAATGATGGAACTGGCAACTTAACTTTCTATCAAGGAGAAAATGTAAACGGTGTTCCAAGTGGTTTAGGCCTTTATAGTTCAGGTGGTAATTATGGTTCTATTTGGATAGATTATGATAACGATAGAAATCTAGACATGTTTATTGCTAAATGTGGTGGTGAAGAAGCAAGACGTATGAACCAAATGCACAAAAATAATGGCGATGGTACTTTTTCTGAACTATCAGCAGTTTTAGATTTAGATGACCCAATGCAAACGTGGTCATCAGCTTGGGGAGATTTTGATAATGATGGTGATATGGATGTTTTTGTTGGTGCCAGTTCTGGTACGCATAAAATGATGCGAAATGATTTAGTAACGGATGTTAATGGCAATACAACTGTCATTTTTACAGAGGTAACCGACGAATCCGGTATTCTTGGTTTATCAGATACTGGAATAGAAAATGTTACTTATGATTTTGATAATGATGGGAATCTAGATATTTCATCCAACGGTAATATTTTATTCGGAAATGGCGATTTAACCTTTACAATCAATGAAAACCTATTATCAGGAAGCAATGGTTCTTTTGGCGATTTAAATAATGATGGTTTCATAGACTCTTTCAGCAATGGAACTATTTATATGAATGACGGTAATGCTAACAATTGGATTAGTATTTGCACAGTAGGCTCACAAGGTTTTAGTAATATTAATGGTATTGGTGCACGTGTAGAAATCCATACGTCTGCTGGTATTCAAATTCGCGATGTGCGCAGTGGTGAAGGCTTTAGATATATGAGTACTTTAAATACCCATTTTGGTTTAGGTACTGAAACAACCATTGATAATTTAATTATTTATTGGCCATCTGGAGTTATTGATAACATTCCAAATCCTGCCATTAATCAGAAAATTTGTGTTACAGAAGGGCAAACATTAACGGTTCAAGATTATGCTCTAAACGAAGTAACTATTTACCCGAATCCTGTTGAGAACACCTTACATATTTCAACACCTGTTTCTTTAAACGGTAAAATTGCAACTGTTTTTGATATTAATGGAAAAAAAGTATTGAATTCAAAATTAGAAAGTAACGTGATAAATGTATCAAAATTACAAACTGGATTCTATATTTTAAGATTAGAATCTGAAGGTCGTGTTATAAATAGAAAGTTTATAAAACAATAAAATAGAATTTCAGTAATTCAAATTCGCTTCTTTTCCATGAGAAGCGAATTTTTTTTGTCTTATTTTTGCACAATGTTACATGTAAAGAACCTCACATTTTCTTATCAAAAAGCACCTGTCCTTCAGGCTCTAAATTTCGCTATTCGGCCAGGCGAAAATACGGCAGTAATTGGAGAAAGTGGTTCTGGAAAAAGCACCTTGCTCAAACTACTTTATGGCGAGTATGATCTAGATATAGGACAAATTTTTTGGAAAGAAACAGAAATTTTAGGACCAAAACATAATTTGGTAATTGGTCCTGATTTTATGAAATATGTAGCACAAGAATTTGAACTGATGCCTTTTATTAGTGTCGAAGAAAATATAGGCAAACATCTCTCTAATTTTTTTCCAGCAGAAAAAAAAGATAGAACCGCTGAATTGATAGAAATTGTTGAACTTACTGAATTTGCTAAAACGAAGGTAAAACTATTAAGTGGTGGCCAAAAACAGCGTGTTGCTTTGGCACGTGCTTTAGCCCAAGCGCCAGAAATTTTACTCCTGGATGAACCTTTTAGCCATATAGATAATTTCCAAAAACAAACGTTGAGACGCAAGGTTTTTAATTATTTAAAGGAAAAAAATATAGCTTGTGTAGTTGCCACTCATGACAAAGAAGATGTTTTGGGCTTTGCCGATCAAATTTTTGTTTTAAAAAACCAATCTATTGCAGCAAAAGGCAAACCACAAAAACTTTACAAAAATCCAGAAATTCCATTAGTTGCCGCTTTTTTTGGAGAATTCAACATGATTAAAGGCGAATTTGTATACGCACATCACCTTAAAATTGTGGACTATTCAGATTTAAAAGCTACCGTAAAAACATCTTATTTCAAAGGAAATTATTGGTTGATAGAAGCAGAATATAATTCTAAATCAATCTTAATTGAGCACAAAGTTAATATCCCAAAGGATACAAATATTTTCTTAATTATTGACAAATAAATCTTGTCTTTCAGAATACGTTAAACCATTTGGTAGTTCTATTGAAGAAAATTCTAAATGTAACACACGTCTTCTTTTTTGAATTGTAGTTTCTGAAGATGCATGTAATAATAACGGTTTTATTAATTGAATTCCACCAGAAGCAATTTCGCTCACAAAAGGAATGGAATTAGCACTAATTAGTTTAATTTCTTCAGTACTTAAATGTTTATTATGCGATCCTGGAATTACTTTTAAGGCACCGTTTTTATCGGTTGTTTCATCTAGATGAATTCGCATAGAAAATGTGTTTTTTGAAATTTCCTCTGGTGGACGCACGCTTACAACACCTTTTTTATTTGTCCAAGACAAAAACCCTTCTGTTTCTACTTTCTTTTTAACATTTATTGGTACATCCTGGTGCCAAGTTACATACCAATTGTCTGTAGGTGATTTATCAAAAAAAATCGCTTTGGTTAAAAATGCCTTTTTATCTATCGATTTTACAAGTTTTTTGAAATTCTTATTGAATAATATTTCTTGTAATTCAGGCATTTTTTTAAGAACTTCCCGCATCCCAAAGGATTGATCCTCATTATTTTTAAAATACGCATCAAAACTAGCCTTAAGTTTTCTGATATCTCGTCTGGTATACACATGATTTAAAATACCAAAGCCTTTATATTCCAAACTTTTAGCAATAGTTCGTAAATTTTTATCATTAATTTCAGTTTCGTAGGCATCTACTGCATCATAAAGTCGTTCTTTAATGCTCCTTTTTAAACGTTCTGGAGAAATTACTTTGATTCCTTCTCCTAATCCCAAAATTTCTTTTTCTAACTCAAAATTAAGTTGAACATCTAATGAAATAGTTACACCATAGTGATCTCTACTCACTTCTTTTTGAGAGTAGTGAAAAGGTTTT